>JBMNPD010000032.1:0-3259 GCA_050943415.1 Candidatus Dojkabacteria bacterium | reverse complement strand
AGTAATTCTATCAAGAAATTTGCTAGAAATAAAGGCTAGAAGACCTCTTTTACCTCTATAATTATACCTCCTTGCTTTTTAGGGAAGTATCTCAGCTTTTCAGAAAAGTTCTTTGGATTAAATTCAACTTCACTTGCTTTCTCGGAGTACGGTAAATTTTTTAGATATTCATTCCCTTCAGACCATGACATTTTCTTGAGTTTTGAAACAATCTCCTCTTTAACGACCTTAGGTTTGACGGATGCTTTTGCTGTTAGTTTTATCTTAACTCCATTATTATTGTTCTCTGCGACAGAAATTTCTTTAGTAATATCATCACTCAAAACTAACTCAAGATCATTATCTTTCTCAAACAAATTTTTCTCACGTGCTTCTTTTGTGAGAAGTTCTGCAACACCATTGTCAAAACCTTCTTTCATGTAGAAAGTACCTGAAGTTTTAATCTTTAGAGAAAGGTCAACTTGATCTGCTTCCTCTCCTACCTTTTTACTTGTCCCTATACTATCTTTGACAACTTCGCTAATTAAAGACTCTTTGATTAGTTCCCAAGTACCTCCAGATTTATCTTTCATCTCTCTTTCACCTTCTTCGTATGCTTGTTTCTTCAATTCCTCTGCTCCATTGTTAATATCTGTTTGTGTTAAAACAGTGTATTCTTTTTTGTTGCCTCCAGAAATATCTTTTGAGGATGTCCCAAAAACTTTACCTGATTGAAAACCTTGAACTACAAAATATGTACCAGTAGGTAGATTAAATTCTTGTCCTACATCCACAGCTGTTACATTAATATCACCCTTTTGATTACATTCTATAGTTACCTCTGAATCTGCTTTATATCCTTTATTTTCAACACTTGCGGTTAATGTTGTTCCTGATGGAATCTTAATTGGTTCTACATCCTGACACCCGGTAGTGCTAAGGTAGGTTATTGTTACAGTACCTTTCGCTTTATCTCCTTTAAAAGCAGTACCTGTTGCTTTGATTGTAGTAGAACTGCTCTTCTCGATATTCTCTTTTTTAACAGGAATCTTCAATTCCTCAAAGTTAATTTCTTTAATATTTTCGTCACCATCAAAAATCTTTTCTATATTAGCTTCTTTCGCTTTTATATATATATTTACTCTTACGAATGGTGCTGTGAAGTAATATATGACTACGGCCAATATTCCAACTAAGACAAGACTACCAAGAACAAGAGAGTATGCTTTATTAGAACGAAACTTTGTTGTTATTATAGAGAAGAAAGATTTTAATTTGATGAGTAAAGTGTTTGTAGATTTCTTTGTCTTTTTGTTTTCTTGAATAGTTGAGATATGTGAAGGTTCTTCTTCGTATGTTATTGGTATATCCTCATCTATTGATATTGCAATGTCATCCTCTTTAATTTCCTTTTCGATATCTGTAGAAGTTTCTTTTTGCCTACTTCTTTCAACTGCCTCATTAATTCTCTTCTGAAATTCTGTTGGTTCTGTTTCTTCGGAAACCTCTTTTTTTACTTCCTCTTTCTTAGTTGCAAGAATAGAATCTTTTTCTTTTGTTGATCTTTTAACTCTTGCCATATTCTCATCTTCCCACATATTCTCTGTAGGTAGGTTGGGAGTTTCGATTACAGCAAGTCCAGCAAGTGTCGCATTCCTAACTCCTGTTGGATTTTTAATTATTTGTGTAATGAGAAGTTTTTCCTGTTCATCTGCTGTTTCTAGTATTACCTTAAGATTTATGGGGCTGATTAGAAGATCGGAATCTTCTGCAAATGTTAATACAATTCTTTCATTTACAGAATCTACGATTCCTGAGATTATATCTGTTAATTCATCTTCTTTACTAACAACAATTTTTGTTATTTTTTTATTTACTTCCATTATTTATCTTTATTGTTAATATCATATACGAATTTTGTCAAAGATGCTGGAGTAATGTCAAAGATATGTTTTAATTCGCCACTACTATCTGTAATGTTTTCTAATTTATCAGGTGTGAAGTAATCTATTTTTGGAACCACAGGAAATCTGGAAAATTTCTTCCATGGGAATTCAATCATAACTTCTCTAATTTCTGGTAGTAGTGCTCCTCCTCCACAGAGATATATCTGTGTGGGGAACGAGTCTATATCATCGCAGTAGTCTAGTGCAGATTTTAATGTTTTAAGCCAGAGTTTAGCAACGGGGTATACTATTTTTTGTACCTCTCTTGCTAATTCACGATTTAACTCTTTTTTAGAATATTTCAGTTTTCTCTGTTCAGCATATCTATATTCCAAATTTAATGTTTTGGAAATTTCTTTTGTAAATGTTCTTCCTCCGAAAGCAAACATTTTGGTTTCTATGACACTTCCTTTTTCTACTACAGCTATATCTGTTGTTCCACCTCCAACATCTATGAAGATTGCGGAAAAGTCTCTGTTTGATGATCCTGCATACGCTCTAGCTACAGCAAATGGCTGTGCTACTATTCCTATGACATTCATTTCTAATTCAGAAGCTACTTTTCGCAAAGCTTCAACATATGTTTTCGGTGCAAATGATGCATAGTAATTCAATTTAACATCTCTACCTTTGTATCCTATTAATGAATCTACTGGCATTCCTCCTATCTCTAAACCAGTCTTTGTTATGTGCAATATTTCTATATCTTCATTAGTTAATCCTATTCTTTGGCTTAGATCAGCTTTACCATTCGTCTCTATTTTACTCTCTATTTGTGCAATTATTTTTCTTTGTTCTTTCTCAGTTACTTCTTTCTCGTAGTTTTCGTCTCTTTGATAGTTAACAACGATTGATACTCCTTGTATGTATTCTCCTGCTATTCCCATTACTACATTTTTAGGCATCTGTTCAGGAGTTAATCTTTGGGTTATGGATGAGATAGAGAGTCTACAGTTTTCTAATACTGTATCCAAATTGGTAATGATTCCACTTCTCATGGCATGTTGTTGTTGCTCTATTCGAGACATCTTTTTAATATCTACTCCTAGATTGTTTATGGAGAAGAGTATTGTTTTGAGTTGTTCTGTACCTATATCTAACGCAACGATATTTTCATTGTCCTTGATAGAGATAGATGTTGGTTTTCTAAAAAAAGGCAGGTTTAACATAGTGAAAGTATATCATATTTATATGAAAGTGATATGGTTCTACTTTCTACTTCTAACTGCAACAGTTAAAATGTAAGTATGAGAAACAAACATCTAACTGCTGCAGACAGAGGGGCAATTGAGATATTGCTCAGAGATAATTTTAACAAAAGTGAGATAGCAAAG
>JBMNPD010000018.1:0-18334 GCA_050943415.1 Candidatus Dojkabacteria bacterium | reverse complement strand
TGTATGTTTGGATACTTATCTCTTGCAGCATATTTAATACTTGGATTATCGTCACAAACTAAAAGATTAAAACTTATCTTTAGTATCCTGCACAATTCAAAATATTTAAGCCATGCAGCAAGGTTCTCTGATCTAGCTAACATGAATACTGGGAAATCATGTTTGTTGTAATCTACTCCCCAAAGTAGTGGTATGTCCCTTTTGTATCCTTTTACAGGTATATATTTACCATCGACTATGTATGTACTAGACCATTTAGAACAGTATTTATGTGTAAAGTGATTACTGTTTGGAAGTTCTTTTAATTTCTTATTGCAAATCTCCCAAGCTGTCGTTTTACCTATACCATATCTTTTACCTATTTTCTTAAATGAAAGACCATCTAAATGATCTTCTAAAATCTGTTGCTCATCTAATGGCTTGAAATTAATACTGAAGTATTTTCTACACTTCTTGCAGTAATATACTAAAGAAAGACCTCTCTTTCTCTGGAAGTTTACATCTTTGGTACTGTTACAAAACACACATTTATACTTTTTTTCATCTCATATCACCCATTGAAGTTAATTCAAGTGTGTTCTAACACAACAAACTAGCATTTTCAACTGTCAATTTCCGAACGGTGCCATGGTTGCGGGGGTTGGATTCGAACCAACGACCTTTAGGTTATGAGCCTAACGAGCTTCCACTGCTCTACCCCGCGATAAATATACAGTGATTATATAGGATTATTCCCATTCTTTCAAATTTTTGAGGTCTGTCCTAGGTCCGACCTATGTTAAGAAATTTTTAATCTAGACCAAAACACTTTTACCTTGTAGGTTTTCGAAGACCCACTCTTGGAGACAACCTACTCGAAAGGTAAAACCTTACAGAGAAAAAGGAAAGAAAGCCTGTTAGACCGTGACAATCTACAAAGCTGAAATATTTCTTGTGAGAGGTGCGACCTAGGTCTGACCTCAAATACCTTCTTCAAAAAATTTTAACCATGCTTTGTAACCATACTCCTCAGGCATCTTTTCGGACTCATCTATATACGTGGCGACAATACTTTCTGCATTTTTTCGCAATTTTGGATCTATGATAAATACATATTCATTATTTCCAGACAAATCTAACCTATCTCTTGCTTGTACTTCTAGATATTCGTTACTTTTCATCTCTTCCAATTCCAAACTCATTTTCAAATTCCGTATTCGCAAATCATTAACTTCCTTTTTCGCATTTTTGGAAATCTCTAATTTTTGCATTGCAATCTTAGAGGAATGATATACATTGTAGAAAAGGAATACTGATACCCCTATCAGTAAAATTTGCACAAAAGAATTACTTAAAAAGGACGTATGATGAGAAGTTTTGTTACTCGATCGGATATTTTCATTAGTACGATATGTAATTTTGTCCATACACAATATTAACAATATCCCTCAACCCTTTCAAAACCTATATACATTTATTATTGCTCTTCACCGCAACTGATGATATAATTACTCTATAATCCATAAAATTAAAGAATAAATATAGTGGCGCAGATAAATAATGTAAATTTCAAAAAAGAAGCGGATCTTTTCGTAGATGACTTGAGAAGAAAAAGCAGGTCAGAAGCAACTATAATCGCTTATGCAAAAGACTTGGAGCAATTGCTGAATTACTTTTCTAAGAATGGCATTGTTGCTTTTGAGAAAGTCACAATTGAAGATTTAGAAGGATATAGGCAAAACTTACAGGACAACAACTACACTCCTAAAAGTATTTCTAGAAAGATAAATAGCACTAGAACTTTCTTTAGATATCTTTTAGAAAACAATATCATTAAGGACAATGTTTCAGAGAAGTTGTCACATCCTAGATTTGAGGTAAAACCTCCAAGAATCCTTTCAGAAATGGAGTACAGATCTTTAAGAGATGTCAGCAGGATTGATATTAGGCTCTACTCTATCGTTGAGATTCTACTTCAAACAGGTATTAGAATAGGTGAATTAGCAGGTCTTACCTTGGATGATATTAGGCAATCAAAGGATGGGAAGATTAATTTTCTCTACATTAAACAAGCAGGTAGTCATGCAGCAAGGAAAGTTCCTCTAAACAAGTCTGCAAAGAAAGCTATTGATGAGTATATGAATGTAAGGCCAGAAACAGAAGAAGATACGTTGTTTGTAACCAAGAACGGCAGACCTTTACTAGTAAGAAATATCAGAACAGCTATAGACAAAGCTTTTGAGAGAGCAGGAATTAAAAATGCAAAGGTTAATGATCTCAGAAATACATTCATTGCACATCATTTAGCAAACGGTATAGATCTTAGAGTAGTATCCAAACTAGTTGGACATAAAAGATTATCTACTACAGAGAAATATTTAAATACAATAAAAACAGAAGTTAATGAGGAAAGTTCTTTAAAAGAACTTTAATCTAATTAACAAAATTCTCACCTACTATCGTGCTATTCTTTTCTACTCGAATCTCTTTCTTTAGAATTTCATTTCCCTCAATTCCTATTTCGTAATTACCTTTGTCAACCACAAACCTGTATCTACCTTGCTCATCAGTTACTCTTTTCTGTAATATACGACCATAATCAGAATCTTTTAGGAATACAGATACATCAACAAGAGGTTTTCCTTCTTCATCAACAACACACCAGTATTTATTCTTTTTACCAACTAAAGGATAGAGAACTATTGATAGCGGAATAATATATATAGTAGGAATAACCAGATTAAATGTAGAAGGTTGTTTGATAGATATAAACACAGAAACCACTATTCCAACAAGTAATATCACTAAGTTAAGAAAAACAATACCATTACTCAAAACTCTTCTAAATACAACTCCTCTTTTTGCTGAGGTATCCATATCTACAGGATCCATAGGAACTGCAACTTCAACATCTATATCGTCTTCTTTTACTGTTAGAGAACCACTATATACATGAGTTAAAGGATGATCTACTTTACTCGTGATAGTCTTACTTGGGAATAGAAAACCTCCTTTAGAAGCACTTAATGTATATTCTCCATCCTCTAATCTTGTCATAAATCGACCTTTTCCATCGGTCACGCTACTATTTACTAAGCTTCCTGATTTATCAAAAATACGAACAACAACCATGCTTAAAGGCTCTTTTGTTTTAGAATTGTAAACGATACCGTATGGAATATTCTTCTTTTTAAAACCTAATGCTACAAGCATACTAGTAAAGAACTGACCAATTGCATACATAGTAGGTAGAAGCCCTCCAGAAGCAATAACAGCACTTACAGCAGTGGTAGCGACAGTAACTGTACTCAATGCTGCAGTATTAGTTAAGTTCTCTTTTTCATCTATGCTGGTCATCCATGCCTTAACTGCTCCTGTTATTTCATTTGAGAATTTCAAGAAATAGCCACCTATTAAACTTCCCAGAGATTCAGATTCGGAACCAGACCATACTCCATCCTTTTTCTCCTCGTTATATCCAAGACCTCCTGTACCTGTTAAACCGTCTACTACCCAATAATTAATACCTCCTATGATTGCCTTAGAAACAGCAATTTCATTACCTTTTACCTCATGACTTTGTGGGAACTCTCCTGTATATTTAACTCCATTTAGACATTCTAAATTCACATCTTTTAATGATTTAGCTTCAGGACATAGGATGAACGAATTAGTATCATCGGCAACTACAAACATTGTATACTTATTAGCAAGACCTTGATCTTCTGTAAGTTTAATAACAGTCTTCTTCTCCGTTGCAGACATATCAATTACTGCTTTTGACCAATCACGATCTTTTGAGAAAAGTATAGGAATTTCTGCTAAAAGATATTTACCTGAAAACACTTTTACTTTCTGTTCTCCAAATTGTCCATTTTCAGCAGAGGTTAGATTCAATTTCTCATCTGTAGCAAGGACAACATTTATTCCCTCCTTAACATTAAGAATTATTGCCTTAGTTCCAATATAGATTGGATTGCTCCATATACTTAAAACTCCGTCCATATTTCTACCTGCAACAGAGAATCCATACTGTTCTCCTACTTCCAAGCTATCTATTATGAATCCGTTAGAGCCTCCAAAATCAGAGAATTTCCCATATTTTGGAGTATTTACTAAAGAAGATGTTGAGTAATCTAAATATTTTCCAGAATTACTATCTCTTACAACAAATTCTGTATATGCAGGGTTTTCTAAATTGTTAATATATACACGAGCAGAACTTGCAGATACCCTGTCAACTTTAGTTGTTACTGGTGGTTGAGCAAATGTAACAACAGAAGCTACTTCAGACCATGCACTCGAAACTCCATCTTTGTTTAAACTTCTTACCTGAAAAGTATATCTTTGATTTGGTTTAAGACCTGAAATTGTTATCTCATTTCTAAATGGCGAAGAAGAGATAAATGTAAGCATTACTCCTGTATTATGGTCATAGTATTTCTGTTCTGTGGTCTCAAATATTTGGATACTATCCCTAGAACTACCTTGTAATTTAAGAAGCATCGAACCGTAAGTTACAGGATTTGCAGAAGTTATTTTTACTAACTCGGAAAGAGTATTGAAAGAAGCTATTTCTGTCATAGCACTTTCGGAGATACTGTTGTAAGCCTGAATCTTCCTCTTGTATATTGTGTTTGAAGGGAGATTTGTTTCTTTACAATTCAAGGATGTTATGTCATCTAAAGAACAGGTAAGTATTAGGGTAGATTTATCATCATATATTCGATATCCAACAACTATTCCAGCTGTAGGAGTATCTATCTTCCAAACTATCTCATTTGTTGTAATGGAATTTGCTCCAAATCCTGTAGGAGTAATTATTTTAGTTACAACATTACTCTTCTCAGAAAAATCTGTTTCAATATTTTGACTACTCTTCCCCTTTATGACAAAAGTGTACTCTGTACTTGGTGTTAGATTACCTAGTACAATACCGTTTGTACCTCCAAATTCTGCATAGCTAAACCATACAGGAGAATCTATAAAGGTTTTAGTTGTAGCATCAATATACTTACCACTTTTCTCTTCTTGAATTAGATATTTCGTTGAAGATGGATTGTTTGTTGTATCTACAGTTATTCTTAATTCGTTTGTTTTAACATCTGTTATTTTGACTGGATTAGGAACAGCAGACAGTGTTCTTGTAGTTATATATTCCGAAAAAGTACTTTCTGCTCCATCGTAGTTCCTAGATTTTGCTCTGAACCTGTATTCTGTATCTGGTAAAAGATTCTTAACAGTATCAGAAGATTCAGATACCCATTCTTTTATTCCACTATTGCATACACTATCCACACATTCAAAAAAGAATCCTGTGTCTCCTACTCCAACATTATTGACTCCACTAGCATTTATCGTTAATGAATTACTTGTGATATCTGAAATGGCTAATGTAGGTACAGCAGAGTATGTATATGTCATTTGTGTTGATGAATATTCGGTTTCGACATTATCTCCATTTCTGCCTTTAATTCTAAATCCGTAATTAGTATTGTTTTCTAAATCTGTTACCTGTTGTGAATCTGATCTAACCCATTGATTTATATTTGTATTGCAGTTTGTTCCAACAGAACAATCAAGTAGTATCTCTGAATCATTTACTCTATCTGATATCGTAAAGTTTACAGTCGTAGAGGTTTTGGACAGAATTGCAAATGAAGGAATACGTACTGCTGTATATACTTGTTCTGGACTCGATAATGGGCTTTCTCCTGCTTGGTTGTAAGCAGATATCTTCCTTGTATATTGAGTATTTTCTAGTAGTCCGTCCTCCTCACAACTGTTGATGCTACTTCCTACACATGTTTTTATGAGGTTGTCCGAATCGTCATACAGTTTGACTCCATCTTCTGTGCCTGATGAGTATGTAAAATTCCAGAGTATTGAATTAATAGATGGTAAAGCAACACCTACTGTTGGAGTAGCTGGAATCCCTAGAGTAGTAAATTGTGCAGTAGCTGACCATACTCCTTCAGCACCTAAATTGTCCCAAAACTTGATTCTCCAGTAATATGTATTACCAAACGACAATGCTGATCCTCCATACGAAATGTCTGGTATACGAGTACCATTCGTTATCTCATTAGCAAAAGCTACCTGCCCACTATCCCAAAGGGATGTGCCATTAAATTCTGAACTTGTATTTACTTGAATTTGGTAATGAGCTCCTTTATCTGCACTATCAGGATCTGAAAATATTGCAGAAAAAGTAGGAGTTAGATTAAGAATATTTGTAGGATTGCTTTCCCCATCAAGAAGAAGTGATGTTGGTGCATTTGGTACTAAGTTTCGAATAACTTCACCACCGAAAGATACTGACTGCGACACATTTCTTTTTCCATATATAACTGTTATATACGGGGGAATACTACTCCCTGAAAGATTTGTAGATGCCGTATGTGTATGGTTGTCTGGAGCAAATCCCACACTTACTCCTGCTGCATAACGACTGGTTGCACCTGTTCTTGGCATATTAAATGAAAGAGCATGAGAATGAGTTGCGGAGCCTTGTGCTGTTAGATTTACGGCAGAGCCACCAAGTGTGAAAAAGCTGTCTAGTTCCGAGTATCGTGTCCAACCTAGTGGGGGTAATGTTGAAAACATTGAAATTACTGGAGCTGTAACAACAATATTTGGATTTTTAACAAACAGTAATGTTTTGTATGGAGGATAGTTACTCCCCGCTCCATTTGACGAGAGTGTTACAGAGTGTGTATGCACTCCCCAAGCAACATCTCTTGTACTACCCCCCTCCATTGCAATATTTGCACAATAATTGTTTTGTGACGCTGATGTACTTAAATTTGAAAAGGTATGGGTATGAGTAGCTGATCCTCCTGATGTCCCTGCTGAAGCAGAGCCATACGGCATTTTACCATCAAAAGCTGTTTCTCTCGTCCAACCAGATGGAACAGAAGTATCAGAAAGAAAGACTAAGTTACTTGTACCTAAAAATGTATTTGCAGAACAAACAGAAGTAGTCATATATGGTGGCAAAGAAGTTGCATCACTTATGGTTCCTGTTACATTATGTTGATGATTGTAGTGACAACCACAAACATAATCCTCCCCACCAGGAACATTACCACCTCCCGAATTACTCGGTGTTCGTACAGAGAGACTACCTCCATGATTATGAGAAGATGATCCTCCTGTAGTACCGTACGTTGTTCCCCCATATGCAAAGCGATTATCAAATGCTGTTTCTCTACTCCAACCAGTAGGACATGAAGATGTTGAATACAGAATAGCTTTTCCATTCCAAGACATTGCCGTAGAGCTTGCAGAACTATTACCGTAATATATATATATACCTTTACTAGCAGCAGATGTTGGAACTCTTACCCATATCTGTGTAGCAGTAGTATTGCATCCACCTTCTATCCAGTGTGAAAGCAATGTTGAATCATCACTATCTACAAATCTGATATCCGTACAATCACTTTTCATTTTACCTTCAGAAATCAAAGCTGAAGAATCGAATGGTACTAAGACATCTACATTTGTACCTGATTCTGAGAGAACAATTGTTTTTCTGTACATCCAACTATCATTAAACCAACCAGAGACGATTGGACTTCTATCTAGTATTAGAAAATATATTAGTAAAGGTAATGCTATTATGATGAGAAATATTGACAGATATATAACAAAATTTCTTGTCATCATTACTCCAAATACTGAGAGGGTGTTTTTTTTCTTGGCAGTCATATTAATATTCTAATGAAATAACGGAGAGGAAGCAATAAATATATATTAGATATTTAATAAGGGGATTCGTGGTGGGAATAGGTGGACTCGAACCACCGACCACGGCTTTATAAGAACCGCGCTCTAACCACCTGAGCTATATTCCCATTACGTAGAGAGATTTTATCAAAAGTTGGAATAATTTAGAAGTACCTATTAATATTTTCACTAAAACATAGAAGAAAACCCGCTCATTGGATCTTCCTTAAGTTCAGGAGTGGCATCCAACTGAGACCTCTCCCTAATATCTTGATTTACAACATTAGTATCTCTACCATATTTTGTTCTTGAAATCTCCTTAATAATTCTTGCAACCTCCTTGTTTACAGGTAAATCAAAACCTGAATCTGGAAACTTTGGACCGTATGTAGCATCAAGAGAGAAAGGAGAAGGATATGAACCATTCACCAAAAGTTTAGTGTAGTAATGTCCAATACCTTGATTAACCATATCTGTAGCAGACACATAAGATTCAAATGGAGTCTCTAAAAATTTAGCATCCTCAGGAGAACATCTAGCTATGAACAAACTACCAACATTACCAAATACAGCATTCTTAATATCTTCAGGTAGCTGTCCAATATACTGATGAGCTAACGTCAAATTTAACCTATACTTCCTAGCTTCAGAAAGAATAGAATTGAACTCCTCCGTAGCAAAGTTTTGAAACTCATCAGCATAGAAGAAGAAGTCTTTTCTCTGATCCTCAGGAATATCCTCCCTACTTAAAGCAGCTGCCAACATCTTCTGCACAAGCAAAAGACCCAAAAAAGACATATTCTCATCCCCTATCAACCCCTTCGATAAATTAACAATCAGAATCTTTCCCTCATCCATTATCTGTCTAAAATCAAAAGACGATGTAGACTGCCCTATGATATTCCTAATCGCCAAGTTAGTCGTAAACTTATCAAACTTAGAAATAAAGTAAGTAAGAGACTCTGCCTTAGTTTTTTTGTCAGTCTTAGCAACCTGGTCAGTCCAATACCTACGCACTAACTCATCATTAACTAAAGGTAACCAATAGTTCATTACCCACTCCTCATCCTGCAAAATTCTAACTACCTCTATCAAAGTAGAGTCTGGCTTTGACATAGCTGTCAACATAGAATTTCTAACTGCCTGTTGAAAAGCAGGACCCGCATAACCTTGATTATTAGGGTCAAACAATCTAATCAACAAAGCAATGAAACTATTAACAATCTGATGCTTATGCTGTTCATTGTAGTGCTCCATAATATTCAAACCAAACGGCCTTTCAAAATCTCCAGCGTTAAAATAAATCACCTTATCTGCCTTTTCTGGAGGAATTCTCTCTAAAATCATCTCAGCAGCAGAACCGTGCGGGTCTATGAAGCAAACACCATCTCCGTTATATATATCCTGCAGAATCATTCTAACCATTAACCAAGACTTACCTGTACCTGTTTGTCCTAAAATATATGCATGCCTCCTCCTATCATCCCTTTCAAAACATATCATCTTCTTCTTCCCTCTAAAGTAGTTATTCCCTACCCATATCATATCTTTAGAACTAACATCAGAACTAATTTCATTATCAGCAACTAATTCTTTAGAAAGAAGCCACTTAATATTTGGAGTAGAAACATCTTTGTTCGGGAAATGATATAATCCTGCAAGTTCTTCTAAATTCAAAATACTTTTCTCGTCTTCTGGTGTCCTTCTGTAAATCACATCATACAAAAAAGATTCCAAATTCTTTTTCTCAATCTTCTTTTTCTTTAATTTATTAATACCTGGATTACTATACTGATCATATGCACCAATAATATTATCGAGATGCATTTTTGCAATTTCCTTATCAGGAGCACTTGTTACAATCCTAATCTCAGCAATCAAACCAGGTTTCGAAATCTTCTTCTGAATTGCTTGCAACTTCTCTTGCGAGACATTGATTTTTTTCTTTTCCGGATCAGAATTATTACTCTCAACTTTTTGTACAAATTGAGAACCATTCTTTTGCCAAAGAGAATCTGATGGAGCAACAACAAGCTGCACCATTGCACCCTCATTTTCAGCCATCTTACTTAGTGTACTTAACACATTAGCCATAGGATCTCCTGTAAAATCCTCTGCTGTTCTGATAGGGTTGTATGAATCATCATCCAAAACAAGTCTAGCATACGCAATCTGACTCCCTTGAGCAAATATATTATATTCGTCAACTATTGCTACATCGGCATCTTGATATGATCCTAGTATTTGTTTCTCTACCAAATCTGCATACTTTCTTGGACAGTGTACGAAGAATCGTATTTCTCCAGGCAAGCCAACTACTTCAAAGCTAACACAGTTACTAACAGTGAAATTTTCAGCAATACCTTCTCCTTTTCCACTTATACCGTACAGATTAGCAAACATTTTCTCTGCTACTCCTATCTCTACTTCATTGTTTCTAGGTACACGTACTTCCATTAACACTCCATCACTTGCTTTTTCATTACGATCTTTTTTTCTTAACTTTCTCTTAACAAAAAGAAAACTTAAAACTGCCCCTACTACTACGAACAGAACTAATCCAATCCACCCCAACGGTATATTTAAGTCTTTTGAACCGTAGTAATTATCATATGAATTATCAGGATACTGAACATCAGCACCTACCTTAATTTTTGACTCTGTCACAGGAACAGGGCCTTGTATTTGTGCAAAAATATATCCAGAGTTCATCTGTAGGACAGTAATATTATGAATAAAGGATATCACACTAAGGTTATATTATCTACTCGAGGAGGGATTGATTTTCCACCGATTTTTCTCTTAAGTATCTCCATAGAGAATTCTGCAGTCTGTATATCTATATCTTGTTTACCTTTGACTTCTCCATCATTTGTATTTTGGCGATCTATACTCGGAAGCGGATACCCTGCTCCACTATTTGGTGATTCAGTAACAGTTTCTTCGCTTTTCTTATTGCTAACAAATATCTCTTTTTTGTTTAAATCTCCAGTTTGATTATTATCAGTCGCATGTATCAATCTATTCTGACTAGAGGATAGTTCTTGTTCTGTATTAAAACCATCAGCAACAGAAGTAAGTGCTTCGTGTGCTGTTGGATTTTGGGCAGGTATTTTTTCAATTATAGAGTTATCTGGATATGCCATAAACTAGTAAATTATACCACATATTTTCTGTTTTCATATAGTAATTCTCTATTCATATCCCTCTCTTTTTCCCTATCTTTCTTCTCATGTCTTTTCCTCCCTCTACAAAGACCTACCTGAACCTTAATAATCCCTCTAGTTGCATACATTGCAAGAGGAATAAGTACCAACTTCTTAGATTTCATCTTACTCTCTACCTGTATCAATTCTCGTTTCTTAACCAAAAGTTTTCTGCTTCTTCTAGAATCATATTGCTCTCTCCCATCATACTTGTACTTAGTAATATCAGCATTCACCAAATACAATTCACCATCAATTATTTTAACAAAAGAATCTTCCAGATTCACTCTACCATCTTTAACAGATTTAACCTCTGCACCTGTAAGTACCACTCCAGCCTCAAAACTTTCTACTACATCGTAATTGAAATTTGCCTTTTTATTTGAAATTCTCATTCTCAATTATACTACAAAGAAACTCTCCAGATAACAGAATTCTCAATAATATATGCATTCTTCTCTGCTAAATCTACTACCAAATCCTTAACATCAGACCAACCATCTTGATTCTCACCACGATACTGATACTGATTCAACAAAAGCAATTGATTAGGATGACGAACTTCTGCCCCACCCTCTAAAGGCTTCTCAAATCTAAACAATCTTTTCTCATTAGAATCAAAGAGAAAGAGAGAACTCTTCATATCTTCCCCATATGTATACCCACATACTAAATTACCATAATCACCGTTAAAACCAAGTGGACTCAAAGGATTTTCTGCTTGTTTCTGCTCAACATAGTTCCAACTATATCTATATATCTGCGAAGTAGAAACAACATACACACTTAAATCACCCAATATATCTACAGCTTCTTTAAAACCTTCATTCTCTATATATGGGAACAGCAGACTATATCTATTGCTATATGCAGCAGAAGATTTAAGTATTGCACCAATATCTTTTGTTAAGAAATATGCATTATCAGCATCTGTCAACATAATTAATCCACTAATATCTTGATATTTAATATCAGACCTACTTAACCCAGACATACTAACTATATTCCCAAAAAGATTTGCTTCATCGAAAGGTGCTTTCAACAAACCAGACTTCTCATCATATATGTATACACCCTCAACTCCTACAGAAACAAATTTAGGCTCTTTTACTAAACCTTTGTCATCTGTCAAAGTCTTAATTGTTTTGTCAGCCAAATCAACAGAATAGATAGCTTTTCTACCTTTGTCAGAAACTAACAGATACTCCTTTTTGTCTTTAGCATGATATATATCAACATCTGTTAAATCAGCACCTTCTCCAAAAGACAATCTAGCCTGAATATACTCTTCCAAATTACCACTTTCAGCAGAAACACCAATCTTTTTAAACAAAGTATCTGAAACCTGTAAGTATTTCTTCTTTAAATCATCAAATGTCTTCATATCCTTCTCACTAAGATCTGTTGGTACTTCCTTAATCAAATTTTCAACTCTGAAAACATTTGTTTCTGCACCACTACGATCTGTAACTATCATACTTTCGGCCTTTTCTAAAAATTCTGTAATCTTTGCAAACTTCTCCCTTGCATCCTTAGCTACAGCCCTTTCGTATTTAATCTTCTTTGTAAAATTCACACCAAAAATTGCTAAACCCACAATTAACAAAACAAGAAAAAGAATTTTAAATCTCTTCCCTCTTAACTCTTTTATCTTGTAATCATCTATACGTACAGAACCAAGAGGAGCTCTAACTTTCCTTGTGTTAAGTTTAACTGTCGAAAGTTGAGAACCTATTTTCTTAAACCATTTCTTGTTTTGAAACTGAGTGAAAATCTTCTCCTTTACAGCAATAAGATATTTCTTCACAAAAGAGAAAGCTTTGTCAAACAAGTTTTTAACTTTAAGCCAAACATCTGACATATTTTCTTTCAAATTCTCTGGTATTTGAGGTAATTTTATTTTTTCTCGTAAAGTAACTACTTTCTCCTTCAAATTTGATGGTAACTTTAGATTTAAATTGAAGTTTAACTTACTCTTTTTCTTCTCAACAGATTTCTTTTTAACAACCTTTTCAACAGTTTGATTCTGCTCCTCTTCCACAGAAGTTAAACAGAGTAAACCTCCCCCATCTGGTAAAGATTTAGCTACTTGAGCCAAAGCTGATTTAAAGGAATCTTTTTGGGAAAGAATCGAAACCTTTGCGATAACAGGAGAAAGGACTTTAGAAGTTGAAACAATCAAACTTTCTTTCTCCTCTAGTACAAGACCTGCTGTATTTGCTTTCTTTTTCTCCATAATCTCTGTAACATTTACACATTTATCTTTCTTACAAAGAAATATTTCATCTTCACCCATTCTTCCTACATACAAGCCTTCTTTTCTCACAAGAACTACAGTAAAACTCATATCTATGCCTGTTTCTTCAAGATCTTTGTCATGTTTGATGAGACTCTTCATTTTCTCTAAACCTTGATTTAGAGACTCCTTCAAAGAATCATTTGTTGTTTTAGAAATGGAGTAAATATATCCATCTACGATCGCTTCTATGACAAATTTTGCCAATCTAGCTAGAGGAATTCGTTTATGTGAAGAAATTCTAAAGAGAATATATATATCCGAATCTTTACCTGATTTATCCTTCCTGTTCTCAAAAAGACTTTTGTAAACTACAACAAAGGAGTTACTGTTTTTCCTGTTGAGAATATATTGTTGGGCAGCAATTTTCATATTTAACTTAATATTACAAACAAAAGAGAAATAAGGGAACCAATTATTGTTACAAAGAGATGAAGTAGTATGACAGTTTTAACTATTTTGTTCTCAGGAGAAGAAAAGGTGTCTGAAAGTATTCTAATTCGCAAATACAAAATCAATGAAAAAAACATATTACCAAAGAGAAGCATAAGGACAGGAATTTTAAGTAGTCCAAAAAAATTAAAATCCATTTGTGGAGACGAAACTGTTAAACTTTCTAGTAATTCGAATGGATCCATTAAATTTCTCCTTTCTGTTTTGATTCCAAAAGATCGTAGAGAATATCTTGTACTTCTCTTGGTCTTGGAATATTATCAAATTCTATCTCTGCTTTTGCTCCTGCTGTTTGAATATACAGGGTTCCAATATCGAAGACACTGCTAAGAATACCTATCTGTTTGTGGGTAACATCCTCTATTCTTTCCAATCTAGCCTCAGAAGAGGTATGTGAAAGTGCTGATGTAAAATCTAAATCAATAACTCTTTGATCTGTAACTATGTTTACATTGTAAAACCAACGAACATAGGCGTACACAAGGATAGAGAAGCTAGTCAAAAATGAGAGAATCCAAAGTGCAATTAGTAAAGAAACATTTTGTGAGACTTGCGGAAGTAAAACTGTTAAAACTCCTGCTATGAGGAAGATAAAGAGAACTGTGAATAAATAAGGAACATACATAACCCAATGACCACGAATAATGAGGATAACACTTTCGTCTTTCTCTTTCCCTGCAAAAGAAAGACTTTTTGGAAAGGACATAAAGAATTGACCATTATCATGCTGCAAGTGATCCAAAAACGACTTATTTAGCTTTCTAAATTTCTTAGGAATTCGGTTTGGAGCTTCTTTAATTGCCATAATTAATTATACCATAGAAAGCCTCCCTCACCCAAGGTTAAACCTAGGTAAAACCTCCTACCCCTACAAACCTAATCTAATACCTATATCAAAGGGAAACTAACACAAATCAAAGATAAAATACGTACACAATAAGCAACACTTTTTTGTAATTGGATATAAAGAAATTCTTTACTTAATCTTATTATTACAATCAATCTAAAAGAACAAGGTTAGACCTAGGCTAAACCTATATATCTCTATTTCCCTTTTGTTACTTGTTTTTTAGAATAAACAAGGCGGAATTATCATAACAAAACACCTAGTATGTAGAATCAAAGAAATTCTTTTGGAGAAACAATAATTCGTAAGTTTTTCAGTCAAAGGTTTAACCTAGGTTAAACCTAGCGCGGGAGAAAAAATCGTGTGATATAATGAGTTGTTTAAATTTACTTAAAAATTTATATGAGTAAAACATTAGAGGTTTTAACAAAGGCTTTCATAGGTGAGAGTCAGGCTAGAAATAGATATACTTTCTATGCAAGTATTGCAAAAAAAGAGGGATATATGCAGATTTTTGATATATTTACTTTAACAGCAAATCAAGAGAAGGAACATGCTAATTGGTTGTTCAAGATGATTCAGGATGTTAAAGGTGATACAAATGCTCTTGAAGTTAATGCAGAAGCACCACTTACATTAGGTGATACAAAAGAGAACCTAAAGGCAGCAATAGAAGGTGAAGTATATGAAAGAGATATTATGTATCCTGACTTTGCAAAGATAGCTAGAGATGAAGGTCATGAGGATATAGCTAAAAGGTTAGAATTAATTGCAGTAGCAGAGGATCACCATGCTGAGCGATACGGTAAACTTCTTAAGGTTCTTGAAGATGGTTCTATCTTCAAAAAAGATGAAGAGGTTGTATGGACTTGTGCAGAGTGTGGTTATGTTTATCATGGTAAAGAAGCACCTGAAGTATGTCCATGTTGTGAGCATCCAAGAGCATACTATTCATTGATGTGTGAAGAATTCTAAGAGTAAATTTGAGGATACATTTTTATTGGTTTCTCTCTATCTTTTACTAATTTGACCATTGTCTAATTACATTGACCATTGCATAAAGCGTAGAGGAACTGTATATATGATCCCTGTAAAGCCTCATATACCAAGTATTATTTCTCTCAATAGGTTGATCCAACTTAAACCTACTATACTTACTGTTTCTCTTGGGTAAACCATTTCTACCTATACGTAATGTCTCAGGAATAGATCCCATCTCCTTTATTATGTTCGCTATGTTTATTAATGTTGAAGCATCAAACCCTGCTATGTCTATTTGTTCAGCTGAAATAAATTTATCAACAGAAAACCCATATCTTTCATTTTTTTTGTATTTTTTTCTTTTAAAAGCTACAGCTTCACCTAAAAAATGCAAATCATTCCATTTAACATTCTGTTTTCCTGATTCTGAATTCTTTTTCTTTCTATATTCATATATTTTATAGATTGGATTTCTTTTATCATCTAAAGGATTATCTGCAGAAAGAAGAGCAACACAGCCCTGTTCGTCCGAATTAGATTCAAAAAATACATATGAGCCTTCAATGTCCCATCCCTTGCCAACAACACCCTTTTTCTTTATTTGTTCTTGTATAAAATCGTAGTTTTGACAACCAAAATCTTCTGGTATAGTGGTTTTAATACCCATCCCCATATCAAGAGGATCTGGATTATCGCGATCAGCCCAATTTTCAGGAACATCTTCTGGTATATCATCATATACTGGGTAATTCTCTGCCATATAACAATATAATTAAAATTTACTATAAAAGAATTATATCAAAAACACAAAAAGAGCTCTATCGATCATATTAAAACTATCTTTTTTCAATATTAAAGAAAGCATACCCTGATTGTTGTTGAATTCTCATATGTCCCGGAGCTATCTGGTTATATATATCTTTAAATCCACTACCTGAAATATTTACATACCCTCTATCAGTATTAAATACCACCGTATTTGTAACCCCTTCTCCCCAATGTATACCAACTGAATATATTGCATTAACAGGAGAGTTTAGGAAAGATTTAAGTTCCCCTAAAGAGTATGGAGATTTGTCTGTTCTACCGTAATCTAATCTACCAGGACACCTACCGTAATCACTAGGAAGTATTCTACCTCTGTCAGGACTACCCTGTACTCCTATTCCATTTTTAACAAGATACGCATTAACCATTATTAACATCTCATCATGAGTAAGGTAAGGAGAATGCCCACATGTTTCTCCTGTATATCCATATCCATTGATATACCACGATCTGTAGAACCAGTTAACTCCCGACTTCTGTTCCCATGCATTGTTAAACCAATCATTACCATTTCCAGTAACAGTATCCCAACCTACCCCATTCACCCAAGCACCATGAACAGCTGCATACTGTGTTAATGCTGGAGTTCCATCACTATTTAACAAAATCATACCTCTCGTTTCCATAACTGCCTGTCTCCATGCTCCTGTTTTAACAGGTTTACTAAACACCTGACATGATTGAGTAGTACAGATATTTTTCCTACCATTATTTGTATACCTAATTGCAAATGTTCGTGCAGCTATAGCTTGAGCTTTCAAAACCTCCATAGGCCAACTTTCAGGAACTTCTTTTATACCTAGCAGATAGTCATCTTCAAAAGATAAAGTCCCATATTCGTCAACACCTATTGTTGTTGTCAAAGCTTCATTACCAACACCAGATATGTTAACAGTATTATTTGCAAGAGTCTTACCTGGATAGTAGAAATTCAATATTTGAGTATACGATTGTCCTGCATCAGCTCTAGCTTTAGCACCCCATTGACTCATACCGTTTCTATGTGTATATGCACCTATTGAGAAAACTCCGAAAGAACCTGCTGGAGCTTGTGAAATAGATGTTCCAGCAACAGTACCTGTAGACCCTCCAGAAGAGACAAACCCTGCACTTCTTGCAGTAATTAAAGCAGATTGTAATTGCGAAACTTTTGCATTCAAATCTGTAATCTCAGCACTCAAAGCTCGTTTCTGAGAATACTGCTCACCAAGTGCTTTTTGAAGTTTACTCTTCTCCTCTGCTAACAACTTGTAGGAAGCATCTAAATCATTCTTCTGTTTATCTGACTCTTCTTTCTGTTTGCTTAAATCAGCCTTAGCCTCCTCAAGACCTGCAAATTCTCCACTAATCTTTTCAACTTCCTCTTTCAACAAAGTAATTGCACTCCGTTTCGCAAAGAAATTTTCAACAATACTATCCCAATTAGATACGGACAAAAAGAAATTTACTGAATTATTCCTACTCTTCATATACAACTGACCAGAAACTTCATCTATTAACTCTTTCTTCTTCTGTAGATCTTCTTGTTTTTTTGCAATTTCATCTATTTTGCCTTTTACTTCAGCATCTTTTTCATCAATATTTGTCTGTATTTTTGCAATCTCTTCATTTATCAATGCTATTTTTTGATTTAAAGAATAATTACTACTACTAATCTCTTTGATTTTTGCTTCTACAGTAGCAAGTACTCCTTTCTTACCTTCAATCTGAGTAGTTTTCTCACTTATCTGCTTCTCTAAATCAGCAATTTCATTGGAATAAACAGGAATATTTATCAGAGAACCTATGTATATTAACAAAAAAGAAATTGACAGAATTTTGTTCAAAACTTTAGGCAGTTTACTCATAGTAATAGTATAGCAAAAATTTGAGAGAAGTTATGCCTATCTACTTTCTACTTCTAACTGCAACAGTTAAAATGTAAGTATGAGAAACAAACATCTAACTGCTGCAGACAGAGGGGCAATTGAGATATTGCTCAGAGATAATTTTAACAAAAGTGAGATAGCAAAG
>JBMNPD010000002.1:0-70361 GCA_050943415.1 Candidatus Dojkabacteria bacterium | reverse complement strand
ATTCATTATGCAACGGAGAGTACATCATCAACTAACAACAAATTAGATGCATATGTATTCGAACAAACCCAGAGTGTAGTAGATGGTCAATCAGAAGGTCTTGTATCTACGACAGCAGAAGTATGGGGTACAAGCACTATTTCAGGCTCAACCTTAGATCAATGCACAGGTAAAGGGACTACCTGTATAGTGAACTTGAAGCTTTCCTCTTTGGGTGACAACTATGTTCGAGTAGGTAATATTATTTTAAATTACACTAGAGTGCTTTAGTTATTATGTCTAGAATTATCTCAAAAAAACTAAATCGCTTTGTAAAAAAGAATAGAAGTAAATTACTTTTGTCTTTAACAGTTATTAGTATATTTCTTTTCTTTTTAGGAATATGTCTTTTACAGAGAGTGAAGCCAAATGGTGATATTTTGCTACAGAATACGGGTAGTAAAAGTTTGTACATGAATGTAAACCCTAGTTTTAACGTCAGTTTTGGAAATAGGGAGAATCCTGAACAACAATGGGTTAGGTTTGAATCTGTGAATAGTACAAAAAATCCGTTCGGAGAGAAAAAGAGGAGTCTGTGGAACAAGATAGTCAATGCAATTAAGCCTCGTAAAAATCTAGGTGTAGAGATGTCTTTGAGAACTGTGGAACTAAATGGGGTTGAGAAATTGGCAGAGACCGATAGTTTGGAGAGGGTTAAATCAGTTGCTGAAGTTTTGGGAACAAGTGAGATTAAGACAAGTACTAGATTGATAGATATGGGGAGGGTTATAGGGGATGATAGTAAGGAGAATGTTTCAAAGAAGACGATTGTTAATACAGATGTTATTGACGGTGTAGATTTGGAGTATCAGATTATAGAGGGAGTTGGTCTTAAAGAGGAGATAGTCATAAGGAACTTAGATGGTTATTCTGAGGAGTGTAAGAGTGATGTAAGTAAATGTAAGTTACCTCCTAATGAGTTTGTTTTTGATATGAGGTTAGATGATGGGTTAAATTTGAAGAAGGGGTGGTTTACTGTTGGACAGAAGAGCTATGAGACATATTATTTTGAGGATAATGATGGTAATTATGTTAGTCATTTTCTTCCTAGTTTTGCTGTTGATGGGATAGGGAACAAGACATTTGATGTCTTGTTAGATGTGGTTGAGAGTGGAGATGGTAACTATAAGGTAAGAGTTACGGTAGATATAGAGTGGTTATTTGATAATAAGAGGGTTTTTCCTGTTAGAATAGATCCTAGTATTGTTCATAACAGCAAGGCAAATTTTGATACTGGTACATATATTTCATCAGAGTATGTACAGAGTGTAGCAGGTGTAGAGTTGGTGGGTGTAGAGAAACCAATTATAGATGAGAATACTGTTGGATATTGGAAGTTAGACGAAAATGTAAATGATTCTTCTAGCAATGCTAATCATGGTACTACTACTTTGTACGGTATGAATTACGGTATACAAAGTTCTAATCTCACTTTCTATCTTAATAGGTACAATGGTGCAGCTAATAATGGAGAGATTGATATTGAATGTCCTGGTGGCGATATTAATTGCCATATTATTAATCGAGATGGTGTTAGGCTTGATACTCCAACAATTAACTATGGTATTGCTGTAACAGATAGTCAGACAGGAAATGGATATATTATGTATTCTCCGTCTCTTTCTGGACAAGGTATAACTGGTTTGGAAGGTAATAATGGTGATCATTTTGTAGCAGTAAGATATAGTGGGGGTAGTTGGCAATATAATAACAATAGTACATGGGTGAACTTTACTCCTACAGCAAATAATATTATTGTAGCTGAGGTTACATTTTTTACAGCATTGAATGTATTAGATATATGGCCTCTTAGTACAGATGGAAGAATAGGTAAAGCGTATGAGTTTGATGGGGAGAATGATTATATTCGTTTAGAAGATTCTACAAAAGTAGATGTCGTGAATGATATATCAATAGAGTTTTGGATAAAACATAATCCTTCTACTAGTCCTCAAAATATTGTACATAAGGATCATCAGTATAGTATTCAAATATTATCTAATAGTACAATTACTTGGGCCGATAGTTCTGATTGGTCATATGATAATTTTGGACATCATAACATAGGATTAGAAATAGGTAAGTGGCAACATATTGCAGTAACTAAATCAAACGGTGTTGTTAAAATTTATTTAAATAGTGTAGAGAAAGTCTCTAAGAGTTTTGGTGGTGCTTTAACATCTACTTCTAACATTATGCATATTGGTTGTTATAGTGAACCCTCGACTTGTATAGGTGAATATCTTAACAGTACTCTAGATGAGATTAGGATATCCAATGTAGCTAGAAGTGCAGATGAAATATATAAATTATATATGTATGAAGGTAAACGTAAACATTCAGGTGAATATATATCTGGGGTGCTAGATTCAGAGATGAGTATATCTAAGGTAGATATATCTTCTACTGTGTCAGGTGTTAGTACAGGAGATGGAGAGACTCCTTACAGTACAACAGGTTTAGTAGCTCAATGGAATTTTAATGAAACAAGTGGAACAGTAGCTAGTAGTGGAGGTAGTTGTGGTAGTACATGTAATGGAACATTAACTAATTTTTCAGATACTGGTGGTCAAGATAAAGTAATAGGTAGTGGTTGGACATATGATAACAGGAGATGGGGAGAAGGTGCTCTAATGTTTAATGGTACAGGTAACCGTGTTGTTGTTAATCATAATTCTAATCTGAATTTAACGGTGGGAGCTATAGAGCTTTGGTTCAAGCTTCTTGCACCTCCTAAGAGTGGATACAACCATATTTTAGATAAGGATAGCTCTTATGGAATTAGTATATATAATGGTCAATTATGTGCATTTCTTAACCCTATTGGTTGGAATTGTGCCACAGAGAATTTAGAAATAAATAAGTGGTATCACACAGTCTTAACCTATGATGGTACTGTTGAGAATATTTTTCTTAATAATAAGAAAATTTTTGAAAAGAGTATCACCAGTACAATTGGTGCTTCAGGATACAACCTTGCTATTGGAGCTAGACAAGACGGTACTATTGCTTTTAATGGAATAATAGATACTGTTCGTATCTACAACAGAGCCTTAACATCGTCAGAAGTATTATCTAATTATAATTCTAATGCTGTTAAATATGCTATTAGAGGAGGTAATAGTAATAATCCTAATGATGGTACATGGAGTGAATGGAAAGATAATACTACAAAGAGTACATTAAGATCATTTGATAATACAAGTTTATATGAAAGTGAAGAAGATGGATTAGTAGGATATTGGAGTATGGATGAAGAGAGTGGTACTACAGTAAATGATGTGTCAGGAACAGGTAATAATGGGACAGCTACAGGAACAAGTATAGTAGATGGTAGGTATGGCAAGGGGAGAAGTTTTAACGGTAGTAGTGATTATGTGACTCTTCCATCAGGTTTTAATGATTTCACAACTGGGATGACCATCAATTTATGGGCTAAACCTACCGTAGAAGAGGCTTCTTACAGTACAACAGGTTTAGTAGGACAATGGAATTTTAACGAAACTAGTGGAACAGTTGCCAGTAGTGGAGGAAGTTGTAGTACTGAATGTTACGGAACCTTAACTGATTTTGCAGATACTACTGGTCAAGATAAAGTTATAGGTAGTGGTTGGACATATGATAATAGGAAGAATGGTCAGGGAGCTTTAATGTTTGATGGATCAGATGATGTTGTAGGTCTAGCAGATTCAGACAAAGCAAATATAACTGGAGACATATCAATAGAGTTTTGGGTAAATTTAAATAATTCACAAAACCATACTGTAGTACATAAGGGACAGCAGTATTCCATTTTAATAAAATCTAATAACACTATCAGTTGGGCAGATAGTTCTTACTGGAGTTATGATGATTTCGGATATCATAATATTGGATTAGAAATAGATAAGTGGCAACATATTGCAGTAACTAAGTCGAACGGTATTGTAAAGATCTATTTAAATGGAGTAGAAAAGGTTTCTAAAAGTTTTGGTAGTGCTTTAACTTCTAATACTGGTATCATGTATTTTGGTTGTTACCGCGAACTTACGACGAATGTATGCCGAAATGGCACTTATCTTAATGGAACTCTAGATACAGTTCGTATCTATAACAGAGCATTAACAGCTCAAGAGGTTTTATCTAACTATACAGCAGAAGAGACTCTATCTACTATAAATACAAGATTCGTAAATCTTGCAGAAAGTGAAGAGCAAGATAATAGTAATATTGTTTTTGATAGATGGGGAGAAACAGACACTTTGAGATTAGAAGTAGGGAATGGTACAGAACTAAAACAAATAGTTGCTCTAAATGGAATAATCAATAATGAATGGCATTTATATACTGCCACTATAGACACTTCAGGTGCAGGAAAAATATATAGAGATGGAATATTACTAACAGAAGGTAGTTTACATTTACCAGCGAATGTAACTAGAACAAGTAACTACATAGGCAGAAGTAACAAAAGCAGTGATGCTTTATATAAGGGAGAAATGGACGAAGTTAAAATATACAACAAAGTATTCACACAAGATAGAGTTATTTTAGACTATTTAGAAGGTATAGATAAAAGAAATGCACTAACATATAACAGTAGTAATATAGTGTCTGACATAAATGGTGCTGAAGAATTACCATACAGGTCAAATAGAATAAGAACAACTGTAAACGATGGGCTAATATCATATTGGAAATTCGATGAGAGTAGTGGGAACACTGTAGCAGATTCTGTAGGTACAAATGATGGTACTGCTACTGGTACTACAATTACTCCTAACGGGCGTATAAATAGTGCAAGGGTATTTAATGGTACGAGTAGTGACTATGTACAAATTCCACAAATAGATCTCTCTTCTCTGACCTCTATGAGTGCAAGTATTTGGGTGAAAACTACTACTACATCAAAGGCTATGTTGTTTCAATCACAAGGATTACTCCTTTTCATAAACAGATTCACATCTACAGGTAAAGTGTTTATGGATTTTGATAATGGATCTGGAAATAATTCAGCTGTAGATGAGAGTAAAACTTCGGTTAATGATGGTAATTGGCACTTAATTACGGGTACTAACGATGGAACTACAACTAGGTTATATGTAGACGGCGTACTTGAGAATGAATTTTCTTCAACATTTGCATTAGGAGAAAACAAAGATACATATTTTGGAACAAATGCAGGAAATTTTGATTATTTAAATGGACAACTAGATGAGGCAAAGATGTATAACCGTGTACTTACTCCTCAAGAAGTATTGGAAGAATATTCGTTATTAAAAACAACTTTTGAGAAAAAGAATACAGGTTTAGTTGCATATTGGGACATGGATGAAGTAAGTGGTACATCTGTAGGAGATTATATAAACAACACCGCTGGTACAGCTACAGGTACTACAATAATTGATGGAAGAATCGAGAAAGGAAGAAATTTTAATGGTATTAGCGATTATATACAAGCTCCCAATGTTCTTTCAGAAAATATAACCATATCGATGTGGATATATCCTACTTCTTGGACTCATCAACAACACATATCTTTATTTGCATGTAGAACTACCGTAAATAATGGAATAATATTGTTTGTTTTGAATAAAACTTCTTTGACATTAGATTTTGGAGGAAGTTCAAATAGGTGGAATACAGGATATCTTCCTCCATTAAATACATGGACGAATATAACTGTCGTGAGAAATTCTTCAGGAAGATACCTATATGTTAATGGTTTGTTACAAACATCTACAACAAATGCAGGCAGCTATGTCTCTACTACTGCAAATACTCGATTAGGAGCTGATACTATGTCTAATCGATACTATTATCAAGGTTACTTGGATGAGGTAAAAGTATACAACAGAGCTCTGACCGCATCTGAAGTATCAACAGAATATGGTCAAGGAATAGATAGAAACTTCTCTCCTAAATTAATACATCTAAACCATACTCTTCCAACAACAAATCTTTCTTCTAAAATATCTCTCCCTGTATATATAGCTAGTGATACTGTAGGTGAACATATATCTACTACAGTAGGAAAAAGTGCATATGCAAACTATCAACCAGATGCAAATACAGTAGGTCTCTGGTATTTAGATGAAATAGATGGTAATGGTCCATTCATAAAAGATAGTTCAGGATACGGTAACGATGGTATACCAGTAGGTTCAATATATGTACCAGATGGATCAATAGGAGGTGCAAGAAGTTTTAACGCTGTAAATGACGAATATATATCCATAAAAGATTCTACTAGCTTAAACCCTACAGCTATTACCTTAGAAGCATGGATAAAACCTAGTAACTTTGATAGATCAGCAAACTTCATAAGCAAAGGAAATAATACAGGATACCGTTTTAGAGTCGAGACTTCTGGAACTATTCGTCTTTTGGATAGAGGAGCTACAAACATGCTTACTTCTCCAAATACTATTCCTCTTAACCAATGGACACACGCAGTAGCCACAGGTGATTCTACTGGGCTTAAAATATATATCAATGGTGTGTTAGTAGCTTCAAACACAACAGCATATGGATCTCCTGTAACTACGGATCCCCTTCGTATAGGAGGGAGATATGGAAGTAGCAATACAGAATCCTTCACTGGCCTCATCGATGAAGTCCGTATCTCTAACATAGCAAGAACTCCTGATGAAATTAGACAAGCATATGAAGTAGGTCTAAGAACACACAACATTGAGATAGAGTTTGGCGCTATGTTAGATAACTCTAACCTCATATCTGATTCAACAGATACCTCCTTTACAGTAGATGGAACAACTAAAGGAATGAGAGATAAAGGAAGTAATATATACACAGGTGAAAAAATAATTGTAAGAGAACAAAACAGTACAGGTGAATACATAGCCCAAGGTATAGTAACAAGTGTAAACAAAGATACAGGAGCCATAACAGTAAAAGAGTGGGAGAGTATCTCAACCTTTCCAACAGGAGGCTTTACTACTAAAGCAAATGTATTCAAGTGGCAAAAAGAATACCTCCCTATTAAAGGAAGAACACTAGACACACACCTAGACCAAGCCAACCTACTAACCATGCGAATAGAGAATGGATATGGAGGAAGAAACATATGGATAGATAATCTAACAACAGAAGAATATACACCAACTGTATCTACTGAAACCATAAACTTAGGAGATAGCTACAGATTCTTCCAATACAAAGCTGTACTCACTAGTACAGACACCAACACATCTCCAATCATTCAACAAGTACAACTAGACTATACTTCTGATGGTCCAACAATGGAACAAATTATGAGACATGGTAAAAGGTTTAACAATGGAACGAAACAACCATTCTGGTGGGCTAAATAAAAAGATTGACTATATCTAACTTAAAATATAAACTTTAGATATGAGTGCACTAGCAGATTCATTAAAAGAATCAAAAAAAATAATACTACTAGCATTTGGTCTACTTGCAGTCTCTGTATTTGGCTTAATTTTAACAAAACAAGGAATGAACAGTACAAATATAGCACCAATACAACAAAGAAAAACATATACACAAGCAGAAAAAGTGCTACTACAGGGTATAAACTATGGAGCCATTATCAAAACTAACCTAGGCAACATAGAACTAGACCTATTCGAAGAAGATGCTCCAATAGCAGTAAACAACTTCCTTTTCTTAGCTAAAGAACGCTTCTATGACAACCTCACATTCCACAGAGTAGTAAAAGGATTCGTTATTCAAGGAGGAGATCC
This sequence comes from Candidatus Dojkabacteria bacterium, assembly GCA_050943415.1. Lineage (GTDB taxonomy): Bacteria > Patescibacteriota > Dojkabacteria > SC72 > SC72 > UBA5232. The sequence continues at coordinate 62,616 of JBMNPD010000002.1, read as the reverse complement.
AGAAGGAGACGGAACAGGAGACCCAGGATACAAATTCCAAGACGAAACAAGCAGTAGGCAGTACAAAAAATACACATTAGGAATGGCAAACTCTGGTCCTAATACTAACGGATCACAATTCTTCATAACCACAGGAACAATCTCAGAAAAGAACCTCGCTGCATTAAACGATGGAGTATATACAATCTTTGGAGAGGTAACAAGTGGATTTCCAGTAGTAGATTCAATTGAAAAAGTTGCTGTCGATAGTAACGATAAGCCACAAAATGATGTAATCATAGAGAGTATTCAAATTCTTGAAAATTAATCGAAATTTCATAATCATCTAGTAATATATTCTCTATGAAGGAGAATATATTCACCAAAGAGAAGCTAAAATACATACTTCCTACAGCAGTAATCTTTTTTCTTTTAGGAATACTCTTTGACCACTTTGTGATTACAAAATTCCTTAATTCTAAAGAAGAAAACTATGAAGAAAAACAAGTAGAAAGCCAAATTACTGTAGATGTAGAACAAGATAGTATCCCTTTGGAGGACAAGAAAATACTGAGAGATACAAACACACCTTGTAGCATCTATGTTGATGTTAGTGGAGCCTTAAAAGAACCAGGAGTGTACTGTATGCCCAAGGATGCACTCATCATAGATGCTGTAAACAAAGCAGGAGGATTTACAAACGAAGTAGCCTACAGATTCGTATCAAGAAAAATCAACCTAGCACAGAAGATAGTAGAAAATCAAAAAATATATTTCCCATTCGAAAAAGAAATGGATTGCAAAATATTAAGCTTTCTACCAGAAGCAGAGAAAGTAGAAATAATTGTAAACAATAGTGTAGGAGATATTGGAGAGAATACCACGACTAGCTCTTCTGAGAGTAATAGTAATAATAGTAGTGGTGGGAGTAGTAGTAATACAGAGGAGTGCATAAATATCAATAGTGCTTCCCTGGAGGAACTAGATTCACTAACAGGAGTAGGTCCAAGCACTGCACAGAAGATCATAGATGGTCGTCCATATGAAAAGATAGAGGATATATTGAATGTTTCTGGAATAGGGGAGAGTTCATTTGCAAAATTTAGAGAAAAGATATGTATTTAAAATTGTTAAACAGTTTAAGAAAAATCTTTGAGAAGTTTAGACGAAGAGTTAAGGGGTTGCTACTGTATTTACATGAGTACAAAGTCATTGCTTTCTGTTTGACATATATCTTACTACAACCGCTGACCATCACTATTCTAAGAAACATAAACGAGGCGCAAACTATCGGCTTGTTTTGTTGTCTTCTGTTTATTGTTCTTCTTACAGTTATCATCAAGTTAAAAACTAGAGTAGGAGTGGAAATTTTTAAGCAAGAAAAATTAGGTTTTTTCAACAACAAAAGGTGTATGCAACTTTGTACTCTTCTGCTTTTTGTCAATAGCGCAATGCTTTTTCAAGTCATACGCTTTTGGTCTACAATTACTACGGAGAGAAGAATTGAGGAAAATTTAAATTGTTTCACTCAATGTTCCACAGTACGAGAGCTTTACATTACAGAAGAACCTACTCAAAAATATTCCAATCAACAAGTCACCATAAACATACTACAGGCTAGGGGAGAATGTGAGCAAAAAATTTCTAACAAAGAGATAGGTGTAATTCTAAAAGTTGAGAAATTTCAAAACATTCACATAGGGCAGACATGTAAATCAAGAGGACAACTTGTGGAACCAAGAAGTTCTGAAGATTTTAACTACAAAAATTTTCTAAAAACAAAAAAATATATTTTACGATGGATTACCCTCTGCTTGAGTGTGAGAATAATGTAAAGAGGAGCAGAGTGAAAAATATTTTGACTAATCTTCGTATATTTTTGGAAGAAAAAATAGATTCTGTATTAAACGAGCCTCAAAGTTCATTACTTGCAGGTATACTCTTTGGATCTAAGAGACTTCTGGAAAAGAATTTTGAAGAAGGAGTGCGAATTGCTGGAGTTAGTCATATTGTTTCTGCTTCTGGATACAATATTACTGTTTTGTCTATGTCATTGTCTAAAGTGACTTCTTTTTTGAGTAAAAAGAAGAGAATAATTCTAAGCCTGATAGTAATATGGCTGTTTGCAATATTCTCAGGATTCTCTGCCTCTATAGTTCGAGCCTGTATAATGAGTAGTCTCTCATTCGTAGCTAAACTGTTCGGACGAGATAGTAGCATGCATGTTGCACTCCCTCTAACAGCTGTAATATTTTTAATAATGGAGCCTCTAATAATATTTGATGCCGGATTTCTGTTGTCTCTAAGTGCAATGATAGGGTTAATATACATTCAACCAATTTTAGAAAAAGTATTACCAACATCAAGCTTTGTAAAGGAGAACATCTTGTCTACTATGAGTTGCACTATATCAACTCTTCCCATATCAATATTCTTTTTTAAAACCTTGTCCATCTGGTCTGTTCCAGCTAATGTACTAATACTTCCAGTCGTAGGATCAACAATGATATTTGGAATATTAGGCTTGGCAAGTGCAAAGTTCGTATCAGAAATTTCGTATTTCTTCTTTACAATTGTTAACCTACAACTAAAATACTTCGAACTAATTGTAATGAAGATACAAAGTTTAGGTTTTGGAGCATTTAACATAGCAGATCAATATGCATTACCTTTGTTATTTATACTTCTCTTTGTATTCATAATCGTGGTAATATATTTTTATCCCATAAAAAATGAACAGTACAATTACTATCTTAAGAAAAGCTAAACAGTTCATATTCAAGAATGGTATAGATCTGCTATTCATTCTTTTAGCTGTAGTATATACATATCAAGGTAATGTCAGATATATTAAAGACCCAGAAATTGTGTTTTTAAATGTAGGACAGGGAGATGCAATATTAGTTCAGCAAGGAACTCAACAAATGCTTGTAGATACAGGTCCTGACGAGTCTGTTATGTTTGCACTGTCAAAATACATGCCTTGGTATGACAGAGAAATAGAGGTATTGGTGTTAACACATCCGCATGAAGACCATATCGGAGGGATATATTCGATATTGAAAAAGTATAAAGTTGGAAAGATACTGTATAATCCTGTGGAATATGGCAACAATGGGTATAATTATCTTCTTGAGAACTATTCGGACATACTGGTAGATGTTGAGGCTGGTGGTGATGTCCGAATCGGAGAGTGGTTTGGAATCATAATATACCCATTTGAGAGAAACTCTTTAGAGGAGAGAAAAAAGAATATTAATAACGAATCTGTAGTTACCTTGTTGTATATTAAAGAGAAGAAAATTCTTCTTATGGGAGATGCAGAAAAAGAAGTAGAAGAGGAGCTATACGACTACTCTTTTTTAAACAATATATTTTTACTCAAAGCAGGACACCATTGTTCTCGAACTTCGTCACACGAAAATTTCATACAAAAGCTAGAACCTCAGATGGCCATTTGTTCTTGTGGTGAGAAGAATAAATTCGGTCACCCATCGAATGAAACATTGGAAATTTTTAGAAAGTACAATGTGCAATATATTTTAACTTACGAAAGTGGAGACGTTCGATATGTATTCTGAACTCTGCTTTTGTGATATCATCTCCTTAGAAATGTACCTGTAGCTCAATTGGATAGAGCATTGGTTTGCGGAACCAAAGGTTGTCGGTTCGATTCCGGCCAGGTACGTACCTTTAAGGTGGATGTATCTGCTCTCTCTGTAAAGGTTTCTTTAGACTATTTCATAAATATTTAAGATACTACAAGATAATAAGAAAGAAATTCTACTTTAACAACCAACCGACAGCTACATATACACATTCATAAATGAACAGAAGAAAATGTGGAAAGTACAATTTAACAACGAAAGATTCTGATATTTACCCCATAATATCTTAAATATTTATGAAATATACTCTGTTTGTCCACTTGCTGTGTACCTATACATCCACCTTAAAGGCAGTAGTAGTGGTATAATATCCATATGCGTATATGCATCCGTAGCTCAACTGGATAGAGCATCGGTCTTCGGAACCGAGGGTTGAGGGTTCGAATCCTTCCGGATGCGTTTTAATGGTATAGTATAAATATGGATATTACTAAGAAAATAACAGAACTTATCAGCGAGGCTATATTGTCTTTGGATTATGATATTCCAACTGATCAGATAGATGTAGAGAAGCCAAACAATCCTGATATGGGAGAGTATTCTACTAATGTTGCTATGAAATTCGCTAAGGTTCTTAAGAAGAATCCAGTAGAACTAGCCAAGGAGATAGTTGAAAAAATTCCTATTGATGAGGATATCGAAAAAGTAGAGGTGGCGGGTCCAGGCTTCATCAATTTCTATCTTTCAGATAAATACCTTGTTAATGAGATAAAAAAGATTGCGGAGCTTGGAGATGAATATTTCAAATCAGATGAAAATAGTGGAAAGAATGTACTGATTGAATATACAGATGCTAATCCTTTTAAAGTTCTGCATGTGGGGCATCTGTACACCAATGTAGTAGGCGAGTCATTTTGTAGGTTACAGGAAGTTTTAGGAACGAATGTTAAAAGAGTCATATATCAAGGAGATGTCGGTTTGCATGTTGCTAAAACTATGTGGGGTGTTGTTGAGAAATTTGCCAAAGAAGGTTTAACAATTCAGGATATTGAGAAAAGATCTTTAAGTGAAAGGGTCAAATTTTTAGGGGAAGCATATATTTTAGGTGCAGATGCGTATGATGATGGTGATGACTTGGAGATTAAAGATGAGATTGATAATATCAACTACTATATCTTCTCTTTTTCAATTCCGTCTTTACCTAAGAAGGATTTTTCCAAGTACGAAGAAGTTGGTATGAAAGAGATATATCTAAAGGGAAGGCAATGGTGTTTAGATCGTTTTGAGGAGATATATCAGGTTTTAGGTACGAAGTTTGATTACTATTTCTTAGAAAGTGAGGTAGGTGAACGTGGCTTGAATATTGTCAAAGAAAATATTGGAAAGGTGTTTGAAGAAGATGATGGTGCTGTAGTGTACAGAGGTGATACTGAAAAGAATTTACATACTAGGGTTTTCTTGAACAAGTATGGACTACCTACATATGAGGCGAAAGAGCTTGGGCTTGCTTTGGCAAAGTATGAACAGATTAAATATGATGAATCAATAATTATCACAGGTAAGGAGCAGAAAGGGTATTTTGAAGTTGTTCTTGATGCTTTAAGGAAGATTTCGCCAGAGGCAGCAGAGGGTCTTGTGCATGTCCATCATGGGTGGATAAAGACACCGGGAGGGAAGAAGATGGCAAGTCGAAAAGGTGGGTATGTATCAGGTGAAGATTTGTTAAACGAGGTTATTGCTAGAGTGGAGGGGATTTCCAACGATTCTAGCAAACAATCAAGGCTTGGTGCTAGTGCGTGTGAGAAGATAGCTGTTGGTGCTGTTAAGTATGCTTTTTTAAGAAGTGAGGTTGGTAACGATATTGTGTTTGATTTGGAGAAATCTATATCGTTTGATGGTGATACGGGTCCATATATAATGTATGCGTATTCTAGATGTAATTCTATATTGGAAAAGATTGAAAATATAGAGAATGTAGAATCTGATTGTAATTATGTAATTCCTAATAATCCTGAAGTACGAGACTTAATGGCGCGACTTAGCGAATCGAGATTTGCTCTGCTTGATTCTGCTAGGAGATATTCACCATCAACATTATGTCAATATCTATTCTCTCTTGCCCAACAGTTTAGTGTTTTCTACCAAAATGTAAGGGTACTTGATGCTCCTGAATCTGAGAAAGCTTTTCTGGTCATTTTGCTAAAAGCAGTAATGAATGTTATTAAAACATCTTTGTATTGTCTGGGCATTGAAACTGTGGAGAAAATGTAACAGCGGGGTGTAGTTCAGTTGGCTAGAACGCTACATTCGGGATGTAGAGGTCGTCCGTTCAAGTCGGATCACCCCGATTTTCTTTTTCGTATGTTTCTGTTGAATATATTTGCTTTTTCAACTATTTAGCTGTTTAATATTAATGTCTAATTTGATTCAAAAACTGCCATGGCTGAGAAAGAAAATCCATATGTTGCACCGAAAGGATGGCAACCTAAAAATCCTGATGAGGACTACATCATTACATATCTGGATGTAGAAATGATCGATGAGGCTAAAGATAAGTTTGTGGAAGTAGCAGGAGCGTGTGCAGCAGAGAGTTCTACAGGTACATGGACAAAAGTGTATGATGGTGAAAGTTCTGGTGTACCTATGGCTGATGAGATGAAAGCTGTAGCTTACGATCTTGAACCAGAGACCAATACTTTCAAAATTGCGTACAAGGTAGATTTGTTTGAAGTTGATAATATGTCAGGTTTGCTTGCAGGAATTGTTGGGAATGTTGGTGGAATGAAGATGTTAAAGGCATTTAGATGCATAGATATTAGGTTTCCAAGGAAGATGGTACAAGCCTTTCCTGGACCTCAATTTGGTATAGATGGTATACGAGAGCAGATGCAGATTGAGAGAGGTCCACTTCTTCTTACTGTTCCAAAGCCAAAAGTTGGTAGAACAGCACAGGAACAGGCTGATTTGGCAAGGATTCTCTTTACTGCTGCAAATGGTGAATATCATGGTATGAAAGATGATGAAAATCTAACCAGTTTGTTTTTTAACAAATTTGAAGATAGATGTAAGGCTGTTTTAGAAGTGCAGAAAGAGGTCGAGGAGAGTACAGGAAAAAAGAAGTTCTACTTTTGCAATGTAACTCATTCGAATATGGAAACTATGCTTGACAGAGCAGGACTCATAAAAGCTCATGGTGGTAGGTGGTTGATGATGGATGTTGTTACTACTGGATTTTCTGCAGTTCATACAATGAGGTTGAAAAATCCTGGCCTTGCAATACATGCACATAGAGCAATGCATAGTTTGTTTAGTAGAGAATCCGGACCTGGTGTATATGATAAGGGAGAGATTTTAGACTTCTCTATGTCAATGGTTGCCATTGCTAAAATTATGAGATTGTTAGGTGTAGACTCTTTTCATGGAGGTGCACCAAAGACTAAAATGGAGAACTATGGAGAGCCTAAACTAGTCAGAGATGTTTTAGAATTAGATATTACTCCGCCATCAAGTATTACACTTGGTCAGAATTGGTACGGTATGAAGCCTGTTTGGCATGTAGCTTCAGGAGGTTTGCATCCTGGTGTACTGCAAGATGTCATCGCTCGTTTAGGTGAAAATATTATGATTCAGTGTGGAGGAGGAGTGTTAGGTCATCCTTGGGGCATAGAGGCAGGGGTAGAAGCTGTAGTACAAGCTAAAGATATTGCTTTAGGTAGAGGAAATTTAGATGAATGGATTAAAGAGCATCCTGATTCTGCTTTAGCAAAAGCAGCTGATCATTGGGGTTTTGCTCCTAAAATTGTATATTAGTCTGGTAATATTTCAAAAATACTGTAAAATACTGCGTATATGGCAAACAAAGGTATAACTAAAAGATCTGAAGACTACTCTCAGTGGTATTTAGATGTCATAGAAAGAGCTGATTTAGCGGAGAATTCATCTGTGAGAGGTTGTATGGTAATTAAACCTTACGGTTTTGCTATTTGGGAAAATATTCAGAAAAATTTGGATAGAATGATAAAGGAATCAGGTGCTAAGGGTGCATATTTTCCAATATTCATACCTAAATCTTTCTTCTCAAGAGAAGCTGATCATGTTAAAGGATTTGCAAAGGAGTGTGCCATAGTCACCCATTATCGATTAAAAGAAAAGGAAGATGGTAATGGTGTAGAGGTTGATCCTGATGCAAAATTAGAGGAAGAATTGATAGTTAGACCTACTTCTGAAACCATAATTTACGATACTTTTTCAAAATGGATAAATTCATGGAGGGATTTACCTTTAAAGATTAACCAATGGGCAAATGTTGTAAGGTGGGAGAAAAGAACCAGATTATTCTTGAGATCTTCTGAATTTCTTTGGCAGGAAGGTCACACAGTACATGCCACACATGAAGAAGCAGAGAAAGAAGTTCTTGATAGAGCAGAAATGTATGCTACCTTTGCAAGAGAGTATCTTGCTTTAGAGGTATATAGCGGACGTAAATCGGAATCAGAGAAATTTGCAGGTGCTGTCAACACATACGGAGCAGAAGCTATGATGCAAGATGGAAAAGCTCTCCAATTCAGCACTTCTCATGATTTAGGACAAAACTTTGCTAAACCATTCAATCTACAGTTTGTAGATAAAGATGGTGAGAGAAAATATCCTTGGCAAACAAGTTGGGGAGCAAGTACAAGAATGATGGGTGCTATAATAATGGCTCATTCTGATGATAATGGCTTGGTGTTGCCTCCTAATATTGCCCCTATAAAAGCAGTAATAGTTCCTATATGGAATAATGAAAACAAGGAGAAAGTATTGGAATTTGCAGGAAATGTATATCGTTCATTAAGCAGTGAGTTTGGTTTAGATGAGATTATGTATGATGACAGAGAGTATGTTTCTACAGGTGAGAAATTTAATGAATGGGAAAAGAAAGGAGTACCTATTAGAATTGAAATAGGTGGGAGAGAAGCTGAGGAGTCAAAATGCCAAATTGTTCGAAGAGACAACGGAGAAAAATTAATGTTGGATTCTGATATTTTAAATGGAGAGATTAAAAATATTCTCCAAGATATTCAAAATGAGTTATACAGAAAATCAAAAGAGAGTTTGATAGCAAAGTCCCATAGAGTCGAGTCGTATGATGAGATGAAAAAAATATTTAAAGAGAATTTGGGATTTGTTTTAGCAAATTGGTGTGGTTCTCCTGAATGTGAAGAAAATATTAAGTACGAAACCAAAGCAACTACCAGATGCTTACCAGAATCTGGTATAGGAAAAAAAGGTAAGTGTATTTACTGTGGAAAAGATTGTACAGAAGAGTGGGTGTTTGGAAAATCGTACTAATCCATCTGTGTAACATTAGGAAATTTTCAAAAGAGGAATTTTTCACATCGAGCCCAATAATTATACTCAATGATAATTATTTTTAAACAGTAAAATTTTAGACTATAAAAATCTGACTAGTGCAACTATATTCTTTTTTGACTAGATAAATTTGAACTACAGACTCTTGCAATTTTAGAAAGTAGGTTTATCTAATTTTGGCTGTTTGTTTCACCGAGGGTTTTTCCAACTTTTTAATATATCTTTTCAAAAATTGACCAGTATAACTCTCCTTGCATTTCATAATATCTTCAACTGTACCCTGAGCGACAATATACCCTCCAGCATCTCCACCTTCAGGACCTAAGTCAATAACCCAATCAGAATTTTTAATTACATCTAAGTGATGTTCGACAACTATGACAGTGTTGCCCTTAGAAACAAGTTCACGCAAAATTGACAGCAAATTATCTACATCGTAATAGTGGAGTCCTGTAGTTGGCTCGTCTAAAATGTACAAAGTATGACCAGTCGAGATCCTCGACAACTCTTTTGCTAATTTTACTCGTTGAGATTCTCCACCTGAGAGGGTAAGTGAAGATTGACCAAGCTCTATATATCCTAACCCAACTTTGCTTAGTGTATCAAGCTTTTTTGATATAGCCATATTATTTTTAAAGAAAGGAATTGCTTCATCAACAGTCATTTTTAGTACATCTGCGATATTTTTTCCCTTAAAATCAATCTGTAAGGCCTCATTATTATATCTAGACCCATGACACTCATCACATGTGATATACACATCAGGTAAAAATTGCATTTCAATTTTTATCTGACCATCTCCCTTACATTTTTCACATCGACCACCTTTGACATTGAAACTAAATCTACCAGAATTATAGCCCCTTGCTTTTGCTTCATTTGTGGAAGCGAAGACATCTCGAATGAGAGTGAATAGACCTGTATATGTTGCTGGATTGGATCGTGGAGTACGGCCTATAGGGGACTGGTCTATGTTAATAACTTTATTAATATTCTCAATGCCAGATACATCTTTATATATTCCCTCAACCTGCTTTGCATTCATAATTTTGTTCATAAGAACAGGAACTAATGTATTTGCTATCAAAGATGATTTACCACTGCCAGAAACTCCAGTTATTGCAATAAGCTTTGATAGAGGGAATTCCACATCTATGTTCTTTAAATTATTGGTAGAAACAGAGTAAAGATTTATAGACTTTTTAGGATCTTTCTTTTTACTTCTTTTCAAATTAGAGCCTATTATAAGTGAATTGTTTAAATACTTTGCAGTCAACGTACTCAAGTGCTTAATATCCTCATATGTCCCCTGAGCAATGATTTCGCCACCATGCTTACCTGCTTTTGGTCCAATATCTATAATCCAATCAGCTTGGCTCATAGTCTCGAAGTCATGCTCTACAACCAAAACAGTATTTCCACTATCTCTCAACTCTTTTAATGAATCTGTTAACTTCGAAACATCTCTAGCATGAAGACCAACAGAAGGCTCATCTAATACATACACAACTCCGGACAGACCAGTACCTATCTGAGAAGCAAGACGAATCCTCTGAGATTCTCCACCTGAAAGAGTATTGGCTTTTCTAGCCAAAGTTAAATACCCTAATCCTAAATTCAACAAAAATTGCAAACGAACATTTATCTCTTTCAGAATAGGCTTAGCTATTTCAGCTTTGTTACCTTTTAATTTAAGATTGCTAAAATACTTCTCCAATTCAACAATCGGCATATTAGTAACCTCCTCAATATTCTTTCCGTCAATCCTTACAGCAAGAGAGTAAGGCTTCAACCTCTTTCCCTCACATACAGGACAAACAGTTTCTCGCATATACTTCTCGATCTCATATCTAGAATATTCTGAAGTCGTTTCCTTGTACCTTCTGTTCAACTCAGGAACAACACCCTCATACTGAGCATGATGAATATTTGTAACTCCAAACCTATTTGTATACTCAATCACATAGTACTCCTTAGCATTCTTACCATAAAATATGAGGTCAAAAACCTCTTGTGGATACTCTTGAATAGGAACGGTGAGAGAAAAATTATGAACTCTGGCAACCTCTTCCAACACTCTTGTAGTCCAACTATCCTTTACTATTCTATTACCCCAAGGAAATATACCACCTTCCTTAATTGTTAACTTAGGATTATATATTGAATTAATATCTATCTGATTAAGAAAACCCAAACCAGCACAATTAACACAAGCACCTTCTGGAGCATTAAAAGAAAAAGATGCGGAAGAAATCTTTGGATACGATGTACCACATTCCGTACATGTGTTGTTTTCGGAAAAAAACAACTCCTCCTTCTCTGTGAGAATCTTAACCTCACCATCTGAGTGAAAAGTGGCTAACTCAATCGCATCTATGAGCCTCTTCCTAAACTCCTTACTATCCATATCCTTACTAGTAAGTCTGTCTACAACCAAATCTACAGAGTGCTTCTTGTTTTCATCTAAATCTATTGAATCTAAATCATCAAGAAAGTATAGATCTCCATCAATTAACACTCTTAAGAACCCCTTCTCTAAAAGTTTTGATAGTAACGTTTTGAATTGTCCTTTCCTACCTTTTACAATAGGGGAGATGATTTGTATTGTTTGATCTGTACCTCGTAAAATTTTGAGTACCTTTTGTGAAATCTCCTGTATTGTTTGAGATTGAATTGGAATCTGGCATTTAGGACAGTAAGCTTGACCAACATTTCCGTAGAGCAATCTAAGATAGTTGTATATTTCAGTTATAGTGCCAACAGTAGAACGAGGATTTACATTTACAGTCTTTTGATCGATTGAAATAGCAGGGGAGAGACCAGTTATGGACTCTACTTTTGGCTTTTTCATCACTCCCAAAAACTGACGAGCATAAGAAGAGATTGATTCAACATACCTTCTTTGTCCTTCTGCATATATTGTGTCAAATGCTAGGGAGGATTTTCCACAACCCGAAACACCTGTGAATACCACGAATTTGTTCTTCGGTATATCTATATCTACATTTTTTAAATTGTTCTCGTTAGCACCACGAATCTTAATGTATTCCATGTTTAATTATACCTTAAGGATAGCTAGAAGTTAAATATGGATAAGGATAAACAGGAGGTTTTTAATAAATATTTAAGATACTATGAGACAGTTTATTCATTGTTTACCTTATCTCGAGCACTATCCACAAAATAAGGCTGTTAATATATGAATGTGGATTAAATCTGAACATCAGTAATACCCTACCTATTTTGAGAATATTTGACCTATATAATCTTAAATATTTGTTAAAAAGTTGCAACTAATCATTACTGTGAAAGAGTATTCGTTTACCTTAAAGGTTGTTTAAGGTATAATCCTAGAAATGCACCCGTAGCTCAATTGGATAGAGCAACGCACTCCTAACGCGTAGGTTGTTGGTTCGATTCCGACCGGGTGTGTGTATCATCTTATTAATTAGCATTAGCTAATTAACCGTATATTTGGTAATCGAGAAAACTCCTTTATTGTCAGTTTCTAATAAATATATATCCTCTTTAACAGTTCCTAAAAGAACACCTTTTAGATTATTTGAAAAAACTATTTGAGTTTTGTTTTCTCCGTCGTTGTCAGCTACATAAACCTTACTCTCTTCAAGATAAAATATTGACTCAGAATCATTTGTCCAGTGAATCATGTCGGGAGAAGATACCTCTTTAATCATCTTCCTTCCTAGTTGTTCTACAGGATTTGCTGCATCTTCTAACAAGGTGAATGTAAAGTAGCCAAATTCATTTTTGTAGATAAACTTGTTGTTGTCGTAGGAGTATTCTAGTATTTCAGATGGATATGCAGAAACAAGGAAGTATGTCTTTGTTAAAGTATTGTACCAGTATGATGCATCTGTAGTTTTAATGAATATACCTGTAGCTTTTGGTGCAATTGAAATCTCTGTTATTTCACCAACAGTTTTAGTGTTTTCTGGAGAATTTGTACATGGTACACATGTGTATTCATTAGTTCTGTAGTACTCTATGTAGCTGTTGTCTTTCTGAAAATATATCTCGGGTAAAATTTTCAAAAGGTTTGAGCCGTCTAATTTAGATTGTTGTATCGAATATTTATTAACTTCAGTATTTTTATCATCTTCTTTGCGAACTAAGTAGAAGTATCCTGCTGTATCAGTAGTCCAGATGTACTTGTCTCCATTATCTTTTTTTTGCAATATTGTGAATGTCTTCCTTGTTGTATCGTATGCAACTATATCTGTTTCCGAATCTAATATGAGTTTGTCATTATCTTCAGCCCAAGATATTTTGTAATTATTGTAGTTCCTAAGGTCTATTTCATGAGTGGAATCAAGTTTTACGGGTGAGGATGTGTCTAGTAGGTATGTTTTTTCTTCTAACTTGTCTTTTAGTGTAATTAAGGCTTTGTTCCCATCTGGTGAGAGTTTTAAATCAACTATTTCAGCATCTGTGGTTAGTAGTTTTACTAAGTTGTTTGAGAAGCTTAGGAATGGGGTAGTTGTTCTGTAAGCCCAAAGTGTTGATTGTTCGTTAGAATCTTTTAGTTGTATTACGGCTAATTGAGAAGATCTATTTGTCCATATTTTTTCAAATAATTGTTCAGAATTCCATACAGTTGCTGTTTTTGGTTCTTCCAACATAAGCCACGGTCTTACAATTGTTGATTTCTCATCAAATATTTCAACTCGTTTTGTCCATGTTTTGTATCCGTCTTTTTTAATATCTACGTTATATACCCCGATATCTAAACTTTTGCTTTTTGGTGATCTTCCATCTTTTTTCCCATCTATATATATATCGGACCAGAATGGGTCTGCTTTGATATTAAGTACTCCAGTTTTAGTAATTTGTTGGTCGTTTAGATTAATTCTGTATCCTTTTGCAAAATAGTATATGAGTACTGTGAACAGAATAATGAAGAGGTATATGCCAACTTTTAGTGCTATGCCTAAATATTTCTTTTGTTTCTTTTTCATAATGACAGTATTCTACAGACAAAATTAAGTGTTATTGAGTATAGCATAATAGCTGATTAGTTGTTAAAATATGGTATATGGAAAATATTAAAGAAAGGAAAAGAATACTGACTGGAGATAGGCCTAGTGGTAAATTGCATATTGGTCATTTGATTGGTTCTATACAAAATAGGGTTAAGCTTGCTGATGAATATGAGAGTTTTATAGAGATTGCGAATGTTCAAGCTATTGCTGATAATTTTGATAATCCTGGTAAGGTTAGAGAGAGTGTATTAGAGCTTCTTTGTGATTATTATGCCTCGGGTATTGATTTTGAAAAGAGTACCGTTTTCATACAGAGTGAGGTTCCTGAGATTCATGAAATATTCATATATCTTGCAAACTTTACAACTGTTCAGAAAGTTCAGCATAATCCGACGATTAAGACTGAGATGGCACAGAAAGGCTATACTAAATCTACTCCTTTAGGGTTTTTCTTGTATCCTGTGCATCAAGCAGCTGATATTCTTTCTGTTAATGCTGATTTGGTGCCTGCAGGTAAGGATCAGAGTCCTATGGTTGAAGATACTAGAGAGATTGTAAAGAAGTTTAATGCTACATACGGTGTTGATTTTTTCCATTATCCAGAGGTTTTGATTGGATCGAAGATTAATATTCCTGGAATTGATGGTGCAGAGAAGATGGGTAAGAGTTTGAATAACGGTATATATCTATCCGATAGTGAGGAGGAGTTGAGGAAGAAGGTGTTTAAGGTGTACACAGATCCAAATAGAATTCATGCTACAGATCCAGGTAAGGTAGAGGGTAATGTGGCTTTTGTCTATCATGATTATTTTAATGAAGACAAGGAAGAGGTTGAGGATATGAAGAAGAGGTATAGAGAGGGGAAGATTAAGGATGTTGAGGTAAAGGAGAGGTTGTTTGAGGTGATGAATGAGACTTTAACTCCGATTAGGAATAGAAGGATAGAAGCGGAAAGTATGAAAGATGAATTGTTAGAAAGAGCTTTAGAAGGCAGTAAGAGGGTTTCAGATATTGCTAAGGAAACTGTTGATTTGATGAAAGAAGCAATGTTGTTGAAGTTTAAATAAATGTAGCTAACTTGTAGTTGAAATTTTCTGATGATTGGAAAAAAACTGGGTATAGATTTAGGTACTGCAAACTCTGTAGTTTTTGTACAGGGGGAGGGTATTGTTCTCACAGAGCCAACTGTTGTTGCTATTGATGTTAATACTTTTACAGTCATAGCTGTTGGTAAGGAAGCAAAGGAGATGATTGGCAAGACTCCCGATAATATTGTTGCAAAGAGGCCTTTGAGAAGTGGAGTTATAGCTGATTCTAGGGTAACAGAGGCATTGCTTAGGTATTTCTTTGACAAAGCACTTGGTAAATCTAGGTTCTTTAAGCCTGATGTTGTTATTAGTGTTCCTGCAGGTATTACATCTGTGGAGGAGAGAGCTGTTTTGAAAGCAGCTAACTCTGTTGGTGCAAAGAGTATTACGCTTTTGCCAGAGCCTCTTCTTGCAGCTTTAGGTGCACAGCTTCCTATTCATACTTCCTCTGGTAATATGATTGTGAATATGGGAGGTGGTACTGCAGAGATTGCTGTTATGTCTCTTGATGGAATAGTGGAGTATGAGTCGCTAAGAGTAGCAGGAGATTCTCTTAATGAATATATCATTTCATACATGAGGAAGAAAAAAGGACTTATGATTGGAGAGCAGACTGCAGAGAGTATTAAGATAAAGATAGGGTCTGCAGTTGAGGTTAAAGATCCTGCAGAGATGGAGGTAAGGGGTAGAGATGTTGGTGCAGGTATGCCGAAGTCGATTGTTGTTAATTCTAATGATGTGGCTAAGGCTATTGATTTTCCTTTGAAGTCAATTATTCGAAGTATTAAGAATGTTTTGGAGAAGACTCCGCCTGAGCTTTCTGCTGATATCATAGACAGAGGAATGGTGATGAGTGGTGGTACATCTAAGTTGAGGAATTTGGACAAGTTGTTCTCTAGGGCTACAGGCGTTCCTTCACATGTTGCCGATGAACCGATATACTGTGTTGTTAAGGGTACAGGTATAGCTTTGGAATTGATAGCTACTGGAGAGAGGAGTTTTACCTTTAACCGAGATTTTAGGAGATAATTTTAGCGCTATAGTAAATATGGGGATTTTTGATAAAAAGAAAAAGCAGATGAAGCTTGATGAAGTAACAACTTTCTTAGATCAGTTAAGACTTCCAACAGCTTTAGTTTTTACCCCAATTAATCTTGAGGAGGAGAAGAAGAAATTTTTTGATTCAGATACATATAATCCTGTGTTCAAATATAGGGGTGTTGCTAACAAGAATGATAAAATACTGAAGTTTCTCTCTACTGTGGAGGAAATTTCTGATGTTGATCCTAGGATTTCTTCTTTCTATATTGACCTCATAGCTTCAAAAAAGGAGGCTAACGAATTAATAAAAGCTGTAGGAAATAATGAGTTGGTAACAGAGATTTCTACTGCTAGGTTTGGTTTGCCTTTTGCTAAGTTGTTTAGGAATTCATGTAGAGTACTTCGGGGGAATGTTAGTAACTACAACCTTATAGAAAGTAGCAAGAAAGTTGATACTGATGAATTGTTAGGTTATGATGAGATTTCAGAGGTTTTTAGAAAGGTGTTTTCAATATTAGGTCTTGATGATTGGGAGGTTGCTGAATCTATGAATATTGCTAAGAATAGTGTAAAAGTAGGTATTAAAAGGAAGCAAATATTGGTTGATAAAAATATTGTTAGGAGTAAGTTGAAATTGAAAAAGACCATTGTTCATGAGGTTGGTACGCATGTGTTAAGGTCTGTAAATGGTTCTAATAGTGGGTTTCCCGCACTTGGTAATGCTACTTTACCAGAGTATTTAGATGTAGAGGAGGGTCTTGCTACGTGGAATGAAAGTAATATGGATCTTCTTACAGAGAATTGGCTTAGAAAAAAGGTTGCTCTTGTATATGCTATATATGTTGGTCAAAAGATGACGTTTAGAGAGTTGTATAACTGTTTGTATGCAATATTGCCGAAATTCTCTGCATTTAGTACTACATACAGGGTGAAGAGAGGATTATCAGACACTTCAAAACCAGGTATCTATGCTAAGGATGTTGTTTACTTTAGAGGTTTTAAGAAGGTGTCTGCTAGATTAGAGAAGAATCCTTTGTTGTACAATATGCTTTACTCAGGAAAGATTACTTTCAAGCAATGTGAATGGGTAGAGGACGGTCTTATTCCAAAGGCTACCAATGTTCCTAGTAAGGAAGAGTGGTTAAGTATATTTAAGAAGGTAGGTCTCTAATTACTCCTTAAACGCAGTAATTATTGCTTCTGCGATGTTCACAGGAGTACCCTCTATCTTTGTCTCGTATGCTTTGTATCCTGGATGGAAGCTTATCTCTTGTATGTGTGGCTTACCATGGATGTACATGAAGTCTACAGCCATGAAGTCTGCATCTAAAACAGATGCCATTTTCTCAGCAATCTCTTTTATTTCTTCATTTGGCTCATTGTACATTTCATACTCTCCTTTGCTTACTGTCATAAATCCAGAGGTAGCTTTTCTTTTCCATCCTGCTATTACTTTTCCTAGCTTTACGAAGATTCTGTAGTCTTCGCCTGCATCTGAGAATTCTTGGATAAAGAAGTTGGTTAGGTCTTGTCCATCTAATCCTTCTTGTTTGTAGTCTTCGTCTTTCTCTAGTTTAAATACATTCTTTTTGATTTTTTCAACTCCATCTATCATTTCTACTCTGTTTGCACCTGTATACTCTTTTATGATGAGTGGGTATTGTTTAAGGTAGTTTCTTTCTTGTGTATATTCTCCATCTGTTCTGTAGTATGTGTTGAAGTATGGGAGGTTGTGTTTGTTACAGATTTGAGCAATTTCTATTTTGTTGTAGTAGGGGAATCTTTTGATTGCTTCTGAGTTTTGCACTAGTATCTTCTTGTCTGGATTTTTGGAATTGTATTCGTCTATATGGTCGATTATGTATCTCTTGAAATGGTATTCCTTGTCTATGTGTAGTGCATGGCCTCTGAATATGATGTGGGTATATGTGAGAATGTCGTTGCCACCAGCTAGTATTGTTGTTTTTTGGTCTTGGTATATGAATTCGAGTTGGTCATTGTATATGAAATCACATTCTATGTTTCTTTTTTCTAATTCTTCAACTAATCTTGCAGAACCTGTAGGTATTTCACCCATAGTTTTAACTTCTACTCTTTGTCTTTTGTCTATGATTAGGTATTTCATTGTTTGAATATTTTTAAATTAATATTAATGTTTTATTATATCATGGGTGGGGAGGAGTATGTGGTCTTATAGTGTTGAGTAGTGTATACAAGCTTGATATAATTACATTATCGTACATTCAGTAAGAAAGAGGTTTAATTATGTATGCAATACTTTTTGTCTTTGCTGCTCTGGGAGTAGCATTAGTAGTAGTTTACGCAGTAAGAAAGAGGTGTAAGATGTTGCAAGAATTGGAAACCTACCTCTCTCTTGCGAGAGAAGAAATTAAAGGTATTAAGGAGTTGTTAAACTCCACCTTTTAATTTGTACGGAGATCTGGTGTCTGAGATATATAGAGTGGTTATCCCTCAGAATCTCAGGCGCTAGATTATTATTTTTTTGTATATATGGTTTTAACTTTTCTTTTTTGTTTTTACTTGTGAAGAGGAGTTTTATTATATTAGAAGTGTGTTATCCTATAGCGTTGTTAAGTGGGGCAAAAATTGGTATAATGTACAGTCGTACTTTCAAAATCAAGATTTTTTAGGATAGGATCGAAAAATAAAGGAGAATGTTATGTGGACAGGGTTTATATTATTAGGTGTTGTAGGTTTTTATTTCTCTTGTTTGTGTTATATGGATTTAAAGAATGATCAACATATCAGGAGAAATGTCATGTTCTTATCAACACTGTTTATTGCAGTATTCTCTGACGGATTGGAGGGTATAAGCAATAAATGGGTTGTTTGGGCAATCTTATGTGTAAATATCGGTTATTATTGTAAGGACGAATGGTCCTCATTAAAGAAATCCTTTTTGAACTGCAGAAAGAATTTGTCTCTTCTAAGAAATAAAATTAAATCCTTAAAATCTTGATTGCATGGATCTAGTGCCTGAGATATATAGGGTGGATTATTCCCCAGAATCTCAGGCGCTAGATTATTATTTTTGTATATATGGTTTTAACTTTTCTTTTTTGTTATTTACTTGTGAAGAGGAGTTTTATTATATTAGAAGTATCCCGACCTATAGTATTGTCAAGTGAGGCAAAAATTGGTACAATGTAGTGTAGCGCATTAAAAATTTCTTTAGAGGAATTAAAAAGAAAAGGAGAAACAGATGAGTTTTCATCGTTGGTTTTGTCTACTTAGTATAATTATTGGTTTAGTTGTTAGATCATATTATTTATGGAGAAAGGATTTCGAGAAATATGAGTATTCATCTGCAATGCTAGTTGGACCATTTACAATCCTACTAGCCGACTTATTACCAATTAAATTCCTATATGTGTTTGTAAGCATAGTAGGGTGGCTATATTATGGAGTATCAGTAATCTTCTTTATAGAAAAGATTAAGGATAAGAAATAATTTTAATGTGGACCTAGTGTCCTGAGTAGAGTGGATTATTCCCTCATAAATCTCAGGCACTAGGATGTTTCTTTTATAAAATCTCTCCTTTAAAAAACAACAAACCCATTCCCCATATTCACACAAATCTAGTGAGTGTCATTCACCAAATTTGACTTAATTTGGTGAGTAGGGTATTAGATTACCCTTATTCTAGATATATAACCACTTAACCTATATTTAATCATTTGCTTAAATCTATCATCTTTTCTCATATCTTTAGTAACTATTAACAAGTCTATCTTGTTGAAACCTAAACCATTAGCTTGTACATCCTCCCAATTCCTATGATGAATAACTATTGCATCTAGAGAAGCATTAACCTTTAGTGCCTCTATACCTTTCCATTTCTCTAAGCCATTATTTATTTCCAATCCATTTATCCTTATCTCTCCCTCTCTGTATTCTCCAACTACATCATCTTGTTTTAGATATGACCAGAAAAGGAACTTGTCCTTAAGAAGAGTAGGTATATCTTTCTCAGGATTACCAACAACTACTATTTTTTTGCATCTATTATCCTTGAGTAATTTCTTAACATATGTATCTGCTACATAATCTCTCTTTGTACCCAAAACAGGGTAGAGATTTAGATATGCCTCTGGCATAGTATTGACCTCTAGAATAGCACCATTGTCTTGAGTAAGTGGTTTGCTAATATCTTTACACAAAATATCTACACCTAATGTAAATGCATGAATAGATTGAGCAATACTTTCAACAATATATTTAATCTCTGCACTAACCTGATCTGTAAAATCCTCAGTTATACCTCCCTGACTCATACTTGCAACCTTTCTTACCTGTATCTTCTCATCTTTCTCTGGAATATCTTTCAACGAAAGTTTCTGTTCCTTAAGATAGTCGAGTAGGGGATCATCTATCTTTATGGGTTTCAAAGTATGAGTTGGATTAGTAATATCTCTTCTAGGATCCGCATTGGTTTGTTCGATTAGTTCCTCGATTGTACTCTTGCCGTCACCTACGATGAATGCAGGGATTCTTTTGGTAACAACTTCCAATTTCTCATCTACAACTAGTAATCTATAATCTTCACCTTCTACCTGTTCTTGTACCATTATTTTAGTTTGCCACTCTTTCCTTTGTTTTGTTTTAATACCTTTGGTAGCAAAATCAAATGCTTTCTCTGCTTGTTCTATTGTATTAATATCTACTACAACTCCTGAACCACCTGTTAAACCTACTGGTTTAACAACAACAGGTTTATTAAGTTTTTTCCAAACTTTTTTAATATCAGCTTTATCATTAACAATATAGTTTGTAGGCATAGGAAGACCAAGTTTAGAAATCATCGTATTAGTAATATATTTGTCTCTTTGAGTTGTTTTTGCTACGACAGCGTCTTTAGAAGAAGATATAGAAAAAGTTACATGGGAATTCTTTCCACAACCTAAGGTATATCTACGGTTGAATGTTTTTGTATAACCTACATCATCAACAGCTATAACTTTGTCGCTCACAATATATGGTGTAACCTCGTACCCTTGTGTTAATGCACTATGTAATATAGGTATGGTTGACATAGATTTTATTCGGTGTTTTATGATGACTTCTACAATATATTCTCTACATTCTTCATATGACATTTTCTGTTTGGCAAGCTTCTTTAGGTATTCACTAGCTTCTCTCCAAAGAAATGGTATAGGTGTTTCAATATACAGATAGGAGTCTTTGAAGTAGTACTTTTTTATAAAAATGGGGTGATATGATGATATTAAATCAAGTAGTTTTTTAACATCTTTGTTTTCTTCCATTCCCATAACTACTACTGAAGTAGGTGAAATGAAATTTAAGCCTTGTAGAACCCATGTGTCTTTCATTGGATTTGGAGTGTTAAATTATATATATTTATCTCTGATGTATTCCATTATGATGGAGGCAACATCAACCACGTTTCCTTTGTCTACTTTGTAATGTAATCTCAAACCTGGATTGTAGTTTATCTCATTAACAGCAACTTCGTCAGGCTTTGATATGTCCTTAGCTATTATATCAACACCTCCAAATTTAGAACCTACAACCTTTACTGCTTTTATGGCTATTTGCTTGTAGTAATCATTTACTTCCTCCATACATTCTTCTGTAGTACCGCCTGTAGTAAGATTGCAGTTATATCGAAGTATGACTTCTTGCCCTTCTTTTGGAACACTTTCTAGATTTAGACCATCTCTTTGTAGCTTAATGTTTACTTCGTTATCTATGACAATGGGCATGAGGAGAGTGTCTTTTCTTTGTGCATTACTGTTCTCTATGAGTTTTCTTATACTGTCCTTGCTATTTCCTATAACATGGGCGGACTTTCTTCTAGCAACTGCTATAACCTCATCTCCTAGTACTAAGAATCTGTAGTTCTCTCCATGGACAAACTTCTCACCTATGACTTTTGTAGTAGTCTTAGAATGTGAAGATTCTAGGGCTATATCAAAAGCCTTTAGTACTTGCTCCTCGTTCTGAGGTAGTATTGTAACACCTTTTCCTCCTAGCTGTTGTGTTGGCTTGATGACAATATCTTTATGTTCAGCAAAGAATTTTATAGCATCTATTGGTGCGAGTAAATCTTGTTGAATAGGTACAGGTACATTATGTTCTCTTAAAATCAAATGTGTTAGATTTTTTCTTTTACATATTGTTGTAGATGTAGTTGTTGTTAGTGGAGTAGCTGTATTTATTATATGCCAATATTTGTTATTTGCATTAAATTCAGCAAGTAAGCCTTTAACCAAAATCTTATACTTAATCCCAAGCTTGTCTGCTGCTTGTACATAATATGCTAGATGTATGTTCCCTGATTCTTTTAGATATTCTTTGTATGTTTTCATAATTAAAATGTATTTGTTGTATCAATTAAATAGCCTTTTAAATCAGTACGTCCTATGATTACAGGATACTCTAGGTCCTGCATTATTACAACTTCTAAATCCTTTATCTCTCCTGCAATTTTAATAGTAACGTCAATGACTGGACGGATTTTAATATCACCATCATCAACAACTCTAGCAATTCTCTTTATTTTTTCTTCCATAGTCAATATTTTGTTATTCTGATCGATATATTCCTGTGCCTCTTTATGTGAATTGAATTTTTTAGGTATATCTAAAGAATTGAAATATTTTGTTGTAGAGATGAAGCCCATTCTGTGTGCGGTTGTCTCTGTTATTCTAGATGTCATGTATCCTGTGTCCATAAAGGCTCTGAGTGGTTGTAATTTGTCTTCTTTTTCTTTCTTATTTGTCTGTTTAAATATGGTTACTTTTTCTACAATATTTACAACTTTTCTACCACTAATGGATTCGATACTTTCCTCTATCTCTCCACCGAAGAGATCTTTTGCAATCTTAATACCGTGTTTAATGCTTTTTACTTTAATCCCTTTAACTAATTCTAACCTAGATCTTAAACCTGCTTTGTTTGCAACTTGTATACCAAGTCCTGGTCTAGCGTTTAGTTCAAATACAACAGGTCCTTTGTCTGCATCGATTGTTATATCTACACCTATGAAGCCAATTTTGCTTACTTTTTGACATTTCAAAGCTATTTCCAATATCTCATTCCAGTTAGGTATAGCTATTCCACTTAACTTTTTGTTTTCTTTTAGATCTGTAGTGGCCTCTATATCTTCATATATATCATCTAGAGGACTTTTAAGATTCATCTGCATAGAGTAGGTAGTAATGCCTGTTGCAATATCAATTCCTGTACATATTGCTCCTGAGTGTAGGTTCGCAGTACCGTTTGATCTTTTGGTTGGGATTCTAGTCATTGCCATTACAGGTACTCCATTGAAGCAGATTATTCTAAGGTCTGGTACTCCTTTGTAGGAGTATTGCTTTAGGAATGGGTCAGTTTTTACTCGTTCCTCAATTATGGCTATATCATTTTTGTTACCCATGGAGTATCTGCCTTCTAGTATGTTTGCTATGTGAAGGGTTATATCTTTCTTACTCATTACATCACCATTAGGTCTAATCCATGCAAGTTCTCCTTTCTTCTTACCGTAGAAGATTACTATTCCACTACCTCCAGTTCCTTTATTTGGTTTTATGACAAAGCTTTTTGGTAATGATTCCCAATTTAGAAACTCTAATTGTTTTCTGTTTCTAATTAGTTTGTATACTTCAGGCGTTTGAATTCCATTTCTACTAAGAATTCTTTTTGTTAATATTTTGTTGTCAGCAATATTTTTTGCTTTGTTGGAGTTGTATGGTCGAATATATTCTTGATTTCGTCTGTTTACTCCAAGTATTTCTTTGTATTTGTTATTTAGAAACATTTTCTTTCTCGTCTGAAAGTGATTTAAATCTAATTATTTCTTTGATTCTTAATCCTTTAAATTGTCCTATGACTAGGTTGATTATGATGAGGATTGGAATTATCCAGAGGTTGTTAATCATGTAGTTAGAGATGGAAACTCTTGTGATTATGTACCAACCGATTGTTGCTATGAGTACGGTTTCTAGTAGGAGTGAGATTGATACTTTTAATGATTTCTGTGTGAATTGTTTTATGAAGAAGTCTGAGAGGGCAGTTATTGATATGAGGGCTAGGGGTGATATGAGGGAGACTTTTTCTAGTCCTAATCCGTATTTGTTTATTGTCATGATGAATATGATTATTGTCATGGCAAGTAAGCAGTAGTTGATGGCTATTCTAGTGATGTAGTGCATTCGTATTTTTTTAAGCATGGTGTATGAGAGTAGGGTGGTGGCTACGGTAATGAAGGTTATTGCTAGTCCGTATCTTAGTCCTGTGTATGAGTAGGATATTGCTAGGATTATTGGTGCGTAGATGCCGTATGATTTTGTTCCGATGATGTATCGAAATATACTTACTATGGTGGCTATTACTGTTATGGATACTAGTAACTGTAATGTTTGTTGAGATATTCCATTTTCTAACATCCATGTTGTAAAAGGAGAGTATGTCATCAAAGATATGGCATGATAATTTAGATACTGAATTATATTTATTTATGGATGGGTTGGCAAGGAGAGAAATATGCCTAGGGTTTATAGAGTGGAACTCATGTAGATATAACTATCCTAGGCATTCTAATTCTAGCTCATTCTAGCTGTACAGATTTCCTTTGAGTCAGGGGCGTACCCTTGCTCGAGGAGGTTGAGAACTTTTTGTGCCAAGTTCTCGCCGTTGAATTCGTTATATTTGGTTACATCTATCTCGTCAAGAAAGAAGAGATTGATGTAAAGTTTTTTGCCCTCTACTTCATCTATGTAGTCGCTATACTGATACAAGTATCTATCAGCATCTTCTTCGGTCATCAGGAAGTTCCTAATGCCAGGAGGTGTAGCGGTTGCATTGTAAAAAGCTGCTAATAATTGGGACCTGGTGAATGGTTTACCAGAAATAATAGTACTCATTTTATCTCCTTTCTAATGAGCTAGGACATCATTATATCATGCTTCTTGATGTTATAGGACAAAATGCGGGTGAGGTTAAACCTAGGTCAGACCTATTTCCACTTCTCAGAAGTATATAGCTAGTAAGGAGTTAGGAAAGGGATTTAGGTTAGGCCTAGGTCTAGCCTTTTTGGTGTTTGAAAAGTGGGTGTAGGCTTCTCTCTTTATCTGCTGGTTTGAGGTTCTACTTAGGTTTAATCTAAGTAGTAACTGTAATGTTTGTTGAGATATTCCATTTTCTAATACCCATGTTGTAAAAGGAGAGTATGTCATCAAAGATATGGCATGATAATTTAGATACTGAATTATATTTATGCATGGGTTGGCAAGGAGAGAAATATGTCTAGGGTTACAGAGTGGAACTCATGTAGATATAACTACCCTAGGCATTCTAGCTCATCATGAAGAGATTAATTAAGTGAACGGGTTGTAATCGCGAGCCGTTCGTATTTCATCTGATTCAGGTTGGTGCGATTGTTGCAAAAGGAGTAGAACCTTTTGAGCAAGTCTCCTACCATTGTGTTTATTGTATGCTGCTACATCAACACATTCTTCGTCTAAGTTGAGGAAAATTTGTTTACCTTTTAGGATGCCAAAGTATTGTGGATGACCACGCCACATTTTTTGACATAAAAGAAAGAGTGCCTCTGATTTGGTCATTATGTAGTGAGCATAGCTAGGATCGATGAGAATAGCTGCATTGTATGCAGCTGCCAAAAATTCTGGTTTCGACACGTAAGTTGTTTTGTATAAGTAAATTTTACTCATCTTATTTCTCCTTTTAAATGTGCTAGGGGATTATTATATCATGCTTCTTAATTTTATAGGACAAAATGCGGGTGGGGTTAAACCTAGGCCAGACCTATTCCCACCTCTCAGAAGTATATAGCTAGTAAGGAATTACAAAAGGGATTTAGGTTGAGCTTAGGTCTAACCTTTTTGGTGTTTAAAAAGTGAGTATTGGCTTATGTTTATTTTCTCCTGTTTGAGGTGTAACCTAGGTTAAACCTAGGTCTGCCATAGGAGTGTTTTTCTTGGAAATTTGGTATATTCTACTAATATGCAACCTGTAGTTGTCATAAAACAACCGTAAGTTGGTGGTTGCGTTTGTGATATATGAATATAATCAGCTAATTTAAATTAATATATATTAGTAGTTATGAGTTTTAGAAAAAATTTAGAACATCTACGTAAGTCAGCAAATCTCTCTCAGGAAGATTTTGCTTACAAGCTAGGTGTATCCAGACAAGCTGTCTCTAAATGGGAGTCTGGAGCAGCGTATCCTGAGACAGAAAAGATTCTTAAGATGTGTGATATTTTTAATTGTACTCTTGATGAGTTAATGAAAGATGATGTTGCACAGATTAGGAGTGAACAGAGTAAAAAATATACTTTTTCAGATATGCTTAATGGCTTTAATCTCTTACTTAGAGGTACTTTTAAGAATTTCGCAGCACTTACAACAAAGGGTAGGTTTAAGTTTCTATTGGAAATTTTTGTGCTATTTCTATTAATCCTATGTGTCAAAATACCTTTCAGCTCTTTGGATAGTCTAGGGGGAAATGTCTTTCTGTGTTTAGGTAGGAATATTGGGGTTGTTTTTGCAAATATTTGGCATTTAGTTGTAGAGGTTGCATATTTCATAGTTGCAGTTGGTTTGTTTGTATATATTTACAAAGTAAGATTTTTGGATAGGTTTGAAGAAGAAAAAGAGAAAAGTAAAGATGTTGAGATTGAGGAAGAGGTGAGTAATGAGAGTGTTGTTACTGAGACAAAGGTTGTTAGGTATGATTTTGGTATTCTTTCTTTTTTAGGTAATGTCTTTTTGTTTTTTGTTAAGATTTTTGTAATATTTGTACTATTACCATTTCTTTTCTTACTTTTCTGTTCTGGTGTAGGTCTCTCTATGTTGTTTGTTCTGTTGTTTAATGGTATTGCATATTTTGGTCCAATATTACTAGCAGTATCATTTATTGCTTTTGTTGTAATGCTTCTGTATGTTGGTTTTAATTTTGTATTAAGTAGAAGAAGTAAGTGGACTCGTGTCTTCATAGCTTTTGTAGCTTCCATATTGGGATTAGCTTTCGGTGTAGGTATTTCTTCGTATGAGGTTTCGAAAATGAAGTTTGTAGATGAAGCACCAGAGGGTGTAGAGATGAAGACAGAGGTTGTTGATTTTGATATGGATGAGAAGTTGTTTTTTAATACTTATGGGCATATAAATGGCGTTATGTATGAAGTTGATGATTCTTTGAAAGATACTGTTAAGGTCAAGGTTATGTATGCTGATGATTTTAATTCTTTCCGTTATGATGATGTTAGAAATGATGAGAGTTCTACAATCTATCTTTATTTTGAAGAGAAGAACAGGAATGATGCTAATGTGTTTAGGGATATGTTGTTTACAGATTTAAAGAATCGTACTCTTAGGAATTATGCTAAGGTTTACAATGTTGATATTTTAGTAATTTCTTCACAGGAGAATATTGATGTTTTGACATGTCAGAATACTTACTTTGAACATGGAGGATATGGTGTATATCAAGGAGGGAGTTGTAAAGTAGATGTAGTAGAGAATGAAGAGATAGATACTATTTAGAATAGTGATGGTGTAAAAGAGTAGGGTATGTAAAAAGAAAAAGACCACCGTAATGGTGGTCTTTCATTAAGTATGCATTTAGCAATTATTCTAATTCTGCAGTTGCTCCTGCTTCCTCGAACTTTGCTTTCATCTCTTCTGCTTCCTCTTTCTTGACACCCTCTTTGATTGTCTGAGGTGCAGTATCTACAAGATCCTTAGCTTCTTTCAAGCCAAGCTCTGTGATTTCTCTTACTACTTTGATTACAGCAATTTTGTTTGCTCCTGCATCTTTGAGAACAACATTGAATATTGTTTTCTCTTCTTCTGGTGCTGCTGCCTCAGCTGGTGCTGCTGCTACTGCAACAGGTGCTGCTGCAGATACTCCAAACTTGTCTTCCATAACTTTGACCAAGTCTGCAAGTTCTAAAACGGTCATTTTTTCAACCATCTCAAGAACTTTCTTACCATCTGCTGATAACTCTGGTAGTGTTTTTGCTTCGTCTGCCATTTTTGTATTTATTTAAGTTAAGTAATTTGTTTCTAAATTAAGCACTCTTTTCAGAGATGCCCTTAAGAACCATAGTTAAACCTCTCACGTTTCCAGTAATTGCATTCATGAATCCAGTTAATGGAGCGTTCATAGTACCAACTAGTCTTGAGAGTAGAACTTCTCTTGATGGAATTTCTGCTAACTGCATAACTCTTTCTTCTGAGAGGAATTCTCCTTCAAATACTCCAAACTTTGCATCTAGTAATTCTGTTTCTTTCTGTGTTTCTTTTATTAATTTTGCAGGTGCTGTTGGATCTTCATCAAAGTATATGATTGCAGTAGGACCATCTATTTCTTGTGTTTCTAGTGGTTGGTTTGTTTCTTGCAATGCTACTTTAAAGATGCTGTTTTTAACTACTGCGTAGTTAGCATTTACATCTTTTAGTTGTATCTTCAGTTTTGTAATGTCTGAAGTACTTGTTTTATCAGAGTTTACTAAGAGATAGCCTGCTTTATTTTTTATTATCTCTTTATATTTATCTAACAACTCTGTTTTTTGTGAACGAGTTTTAGCCATTGTTATATTTATTAATTTGAATGTATGTTTACCTCGCAAGGATTTATTTTTGTACCCTGTTTCTTTGGTAAAACTGTTGGATTATATTAGAAGATGAGGTTTAAGTCAAATTTTTGTATTAGACAGAAAACGATGTATGAAATTTGATGGGGGAGAGTAGATGAGAACATATGTTAAAACATATATTTTGGATATATATATCACAAATTCTATCTACTCTATATTCCCCAGGTTGGTGGTTAAAAAAATTCAGAGTCATAGGGCTCTGAATAAGATTAATAAGAATATAAATGGAATCAGCATGAGTATTGCAGACTCATGTCTATCCAACTCTTTTCTCTCTTTTGTTAAAGCATATACTGCCCCAAGGGCAGATATACCCCAAAGAGATATTGTTGTAAAACCGATAACAAAACCTATCTTCATTTTACTCTCCTTTTTTAAAGATCCACCACATATATATTATACTAAAAACAGGGAAGAAAATACAGACTATGGGGGAATGTACTATAGATAAGAATTAGAAATGTAATAGAAATTTAAACTATTTAAATAAAAAAGGAAGCCAATTAGACTTCCTTTCAAATAACTATGTAACAAGTATTCCTTTATTTAGAATAATCTATCCTAACACTTGGCCCCATAGTAGGACATAGACTCATCTTCTGAATAAGTTGGTCGTAAGATTTACCTACAACCTCTGCAATAGCTGATACAGCTACATGTACATTCTCTTCTAGTTTCTCATCTTCTAAATCAAGCTTACCAACACTCATATGTACTACACCTGAAGGATCACAAGCAAATGTCTGTTTACCTTTCTTGTATTCTGCAACTGCTGATGCAATGTCATCGGTAACAGTACCATTCTTTGGATTTGGCATTAAACCCTTAGGACCTAACTCCTTACCAAGTACTGCAATCTTTGGCATGACTGATGGAGTAGCAATAGCTACATCAAAATCAGCTCCCTTTTCCTTAATCTCCTTTATCAAGCTATCCAAACCTACCATATCTGCACCTGCTTTCTTAGCCTCTTCTTCCTTATCTGGAGTACAGAATACTGCAATCTTTACACTCTTTGTTGTTGTACTGTGTGGTAGTGATACTGCACCCTTTAGAGATTTAGGATCTTTGTCCTTAGGGACCTTAATATCTAAATGCATTTCTAATGTACCTACAAACTTAGAGTAGGAGAGTGTTTTAACTTTCTTTATACCATCTGCAAGTGTGTAAGAAAGATTTCTATCTAAATCTTTTACTATTTTTTTGTAGTTTTTTCCTCTTTTCATATATTTCTTTACTCAATTATTTAATATCAGTTTCTATACCCATCTGCATAGCTGTTCCTGCAACAATCTTTGCTGCTTGCTCTGGATCAGATGTATTTAAATCTGGCATCTTTATCTCAACAATCTTCATGATTTGCTCTTTTGTTAGTTTACCAACCTTCTCAAGGTTTGGTTTACCTGAACCTTTCTTAATCTTTAATTCTCTTCTAATCAATTCGGATGTAGGAGGAGTCTTAAGTATGAAATCGAATGTTCTATCCTCATAGATTGTTAAGACAACAGGTGTAAGAATACCGTTGTTCTCTCTAGTCTGTTCGTTAAATTGAGAACAGAAATCCTGTGTGTTAATACCGTAAGGGGCTAGGGTAGGACCAATTGGAGGTGCCATTGTAGCCATTCCTGCTGGTATTACAATTTTAATTATTTTTTTTACTTCTTTTGCCATATATTGCTAATGTTTAATATTACTAAAGCTTTGATACTTGAGAGAATTCTAGTTCAACAGGAGCTTCTCTACCTAAGAATGAGATGAGGACTTTTATCTTACCCTTAGTAGTATCAATTTCTTGTACGCTTCCTATGAAGTCTGCAAATGCACCCTCTGTAATCTTGACTGCTTCACCAACGCTAAATGATGTCTGATATGATGGTTGTTCTACTTCCATAAACTTAGTGATTGCTTTTACTTCTGCTTCATCCAAGGGCTTTGGGTATCTATCTGTTTTGACAAAACCTCTAACACCTTCTGTATTTTGAACCAAGTCCCATGTACTGTTATCTAACTCCATCTTTATCAATACATATCCTGGAAATATCTTTTCTTCCTTAACATCTTGTTTTCCTTTCTTTACAACAATCTTCTTCTGTGTAGGAACTAAAATTTCAACAATTTTGTCTTCTAAACCTGTTGCATCAGCTCTTTGCTGAATTTCTTTCTGAATACTGTTCTCATATCCAGTTCTAATATTCAAAACATACCACTTTGCATTTGGGTTATCTTTTTTTGTTTCTTTTTCTTTCTTTTTTACCATCTTTGTTTATTTACATATTAAGGAACAAATCTCTTAACTTTGCTAGGACTAAATCTAGTCCTACCATGATGAGAGAGATTATACCACAGACAATTATGGTATATATTGTCATTACAGCAACCTCTTTTAGAGTAGGCCACTTGGTATTTTTTGCTTCGTTTACAATGTTTTTTATTATTTTCATATCTTTATATTTTGGCAGGCCCACACCGACTCGAACGGTGAACTACGGTTTTGGAGACCGCTGTTTTACCAATTGAAACTATGGGCCCAGTTCTTGGTAAGAGCAATATTATTTTATCTTAGTCTCCTTATGCAATACATGTTTTTTACAAGTAGAGCAATATTTGTTTTTTTCTATTTTATCTTTAACATTTTTAGTTTTAAATTGAGTGTAGTTTTTACGACCACATTCTGTACATTTAAAAGCTATTATGTCTCTTTTTACTTTCGCCATGTTTTGGAATCTGTTACTACTATTTTATATATATGGGAAATATCGGTGTATTATATTGGAAATATGTTTTTAGGTCAAATTTTTCAAAAGGAATATTTTTTGTTTGAATATATGTGGGGAAGAGTAGAGGGAGCCCCGTATACATAAAAATATTGTATAGGGGCTACCCTTAATCTGTCTACTCATTTTAATCCTTCTGTGTTCAAAAGGATTACATTATCTAAGGTTTCTATGTTACCATTTTGTTTGGTAACTATAACCTTTGAAGAAACTTCAAATGGATTAAGAAGATTGATTACCACTCCGAAAGAACTGTCTAGTTCTTCGATTTGTTCTTGTGTTAACTCATCTTCTTGTCCATCTAAATAAAGAAAACAAGGTTGAAATGGGGTAAAGTAATATGGCTCTACCGCCACAATTTCTTTACTCCTACGGAGAGAACACTTTAATGTTTGGTTCTCAACTTTGACCTCGAGAAAGAGATCATAGAATTCTTGTCCATTTCTGGAATCAGTATATTCCGAGATCTCCAGTAGGCCTAGACTAGGTCCTGTTGGTTGTTGCCAATTGTTCCAACAACTGTTCCAACAGGTCGATTGTCTAATTACAACCTCTTTCTGAGATAGTAAGGCATTCTTTATTTCGACTATCTTTAATAATGCTGTCGAGAATAATAGTAATAATAATAGCAATATTTTTTTCTCTTTCATTTTTCATCCTCTTTTTTTAATAATTCTTCTTCACAAGTTCCCCTAATGGAGCTATGTAATAATGTAGTGAGGGGAATGGATCTATCACGATTATTATCGCAACAAAGATTGCGGTTAATAAAAGGAAAAACCAAACCTTGTAATAAAAATTACGCACGAAGTATGATGTAATTGAAGTTAATATGATGGCAATAATACTCCCTAATATTACTTCGTATAGGTGGAAGTAAATTAGTAATATGCCATTATGAATTACAATACAAAAGATAAAAAGAGCGATGAAAAATCCGAAAAGGATTTGTAAAACATTTAATATCTTATTTCCTATCCTAGATAATGTTTTCCATAGCTCTTCTCCGTCAATACTTTTTTTCATTTTCTCCTCCAGTTTTTTAATTTTTCTGAGACTATTACCTCATAACAAATATCACATAGTAATATCTGTATTGAGATAATAATCTGCAAAGGAGAAATAGAGTAGATAGATTTTTAAAGAGCAGTCAAAAATGTTGACCTATAGAGTATTATATCATGTGATAATGATTCTCTCAATCTCCACTATTTTTCTCTTACTCTTCTTTCCTGTCTTTATGGATATACTGGATTTAGGAATATCGTAATATTTAGAAAGTAACTTAATAATCTCTACATTAGCCTTGTTCTCAATAGGGGAGGATTTAACAAAAACATTCATAATACCATCATCTCTCATTTCTACCTTACTAACTTTCTGTTGTGTCTTTACATTTAACTCTATCTTCATGAAAATGGAGCTGGATCTGAGAGTCGAACTCAGGACCTCATTCTTACCATGAATGTGCTCTAACCAACTGAGCTAATCCAGCAGTGAGTATGATTATACTATATATTTTACAAAAGTCTTCTAATTATTCGTCCTTATCTTCAATATCCTTCATTTTAATTGTTTTAACAAGAAATACTATCCATACAGGTACAACCAAGATGACAAAGGATATTGCTAACCCTGGTGGATCTATCATAGTTACATCCTCAGGTCTGAAGTTAAGGTAGTTAAGTAGTTGATATATTGCAACAGGAATAGCTATTAATCCACCAATACTAAACAGTATTAGTGAAGCAAAATGGTAAATCTTTTTTAAGTTCTCTGTAGAAGTACCTTTTCTTTCTATGTAGTAAATGGAGAGTCTGTGAATTAGGAAAAGAATAATCATTGGGATAGCAACAGACAAGCCATTAATGACATCTTTCTTTGCTTGTTGTTTGTCAAAACAAACCTTTTGACCATCTATCTCTGTAAGTTCTCCTTTGTAACACTCTTTAAAATCAGGGTCTATGTAATCAATCTTCTCTTCAGGTACATACATTGTTGTTGGTGACTCCAAATTGAAAGAAAATTCAGGTGAATATTTATGTCCAAACAAACCGTTTAGAGCAACAGCTAATGCTACTACACCTATGATTAATGAAGCAAAAGAGATTAAGTACAGATAGAAGTGGAGCAGGTTTTTAGAAGTGAAAATCTTTTTCTTGCCTTTACTCTTTGAGAGAGGGATTAATATATAAACTACGGTGCCAACACCAATGAGAGGGATAAGGATTCCTGCTATGACTATAAGGATTCCCATATTTTAAATAGAGAATAAATTTATATACTAAAGAGCAAGAATGCAGAGGATTGGATTTGAACCAATGAACCCCGAAGGGAGCAGATTTACAGTCTGCCGCGATTGACCACTCCGCCACCCCTGCATATTAGAGTAATATCTCCTATATTGTAAGAAGATATATTAAAAATAGAAAGTGCTTCAAATAACAAACGAATTATAGCATAACATATTCATAAAAGAAAAAAAGGTGTGTTTTATAGTATAATTTTAACAATGTAATTTAAGCTTTATATAGAAAAGGTAAAATGAAAATATATATAACATATACAAAAGATAGTTTTAAAGAAGAGCAGATTAATAATTTAGAAAATACAGGAGAAGTTATATTTTTAGAAGATTATTTTGATTTAGACAAAGCTTCTTATCTAAAGGATTCTGATGAAAAAATATTAGTGGTTGATCCTGATTGGTACGATTGGAATCTTGATGAAAAACATTTGAAAAAAGTTGAGAATTTAAAAGCAGTTTGTTTGTCAACAACTGCCTATGATTGGATAGATTTAGAATATTGTAAGAAGAATAAAATAGTAGTTACAAACATTCCTAAGTATTCAACAGATTCTGTTGCTGAATATGCTGTATTTCTTATGATGTGTTTAGCAAGGAAATTTCCAATACAATTAAAAAATGATTACAAAACAGAATATTCTGTTTCTATGTTAAATACTGAAGTAAGGAATAAAACTGTTGGGATTATTGGTTTAGGAACAATAGGGATAAGAATAGCAGAGATGTGTCAAGGTTTAGGTATGAATGTAATATATTGGAATAGGACAAAAAAGGAGAATAACTACAAAGCAGTTGACTTAGAAACGATTTTCACCACTGCTGATTTTGTAATACCGGCTTTTTCGACAAACAACGAAACTAAAAAGATTATTACTGATGAGTTAATAAATAAGATGTTTGGCAACTTTTTTATTAACATAATAAATAATCCTGAAGAGATATATAATCACAAATTATTGATAGAACGTGCAGAAAAAGAAGAGATAGGTTACGCTTTTGAAATATATGGTAATGGTAAAAAGATATATGAATATAAAGGAAATATTATGGCAACAGCACCATATGCTTTTTATACAAAAGAAGCAATAGAACGATTGATTGAGATATGGTGTCAAAATGTAATTGCTATTACAAGTGGAAAACCTCAGAACAAGATAAGTTAGAAAATGAAAATGTTGGCCTCTAAACTAAACTGTAAGCGATCAAATACTTGCCAATTCCGTAAATTAGGCCTAAAATATGGAAGTAAATCCTTAAATTAGGCCAAATAACTGGAATGAAGTACAAATTAGAAAGAACAATTGAAGAAAATATTAAGAAAGACTTCTTTAAGGGCAGAGTTATCATTATCTCCGGTCCTAGACAAGTTGGTAAGACGACTTTAGCAATGCACATACTAAAAGAGTATGAGAATGTGTTGTATTTAAATGCAGATAACCCTAATGACAGGTCAAATCTTCAAGAAAGAGATTTTGACTACCTAAACAACCTTATAGCTGACAAAAATATTGTATTCATAGATGAGGCTCAAAAAATCAAAGAGATAGGGAATACACTAAAACTTTTAGTAGATAACTATGGAGAGAAAAAGCAAATAATTGCAACAGGATCATCTAGCCTTAACCTTCTTTCAAATACATCTGAACCGTTAACTGGTAGAAAATATGTCTACGAACTGTATCCTCTCTCTGTTGGTGAAATATATTCAGAAAAGCATCCTTTGAGTATAGATAAGGAGTTGGAGTTACTCCTCATATACGGTATGTATCCAGCTATATATACTAGTGATATTTCTGAGAAGGAAAGATTGTTAAGAGAGATAAGTAAGAGTTATCTTTACAAAGACATTCTAGAATTGGAAAAGGTAAAGGATTCTTCATATCTTGATAAATTGCTCTCAGCATTGGCGTTGCAAATAGGTTCAGAGGTGTCATTAACAGAGCTCAGTAAGCTTGTAGGTTTGGATAGTAAAACAGTTGAAAGATATATAGATCTGTTGGAGAAAAACTATGTTATATTCCGATTACCACCGTATTACAGTAATGAAAGGAAAGTTCTTTCTAAACAAAACAAGATATATTTCTATGATTTAGGTATTAGAAATGCTCTAATTAACAATTTTAATCCATTAAGTAAAAGGAATGATAGGGGAGTATTGTGGGAGAACTTCTTAATATTGGAGAGAATGAAGAGGAATGAATATAGTAGGAGGTATGTATCAAGATTCTTTTGGAGAACATATGATGGTGCAGAGGTTGACTATGTAGAGAAGTATGCGGATAGTTTAGATGGGTATGAATTTAAGTGGAGTAAGGTTAAGAGTGCTCCTAAGAGTTGGTTGAAGTATCCAAATGCTACATACCAAGTTGTGAATATTGATAACTACAAGAGGTTTTTAGGTTTAACAAAAGATTGATGTTTAGTCTGTGTAAACTACTACTGGAGCCGAAGAAGAGATTCGAACTCTTGACCTGCTGTTTACAAAACAGCTGCTCTGACCAACTGAGCTACTTCGGCTTAAGTATCAGAGAGAGTCTATTATATATCCGTTTGTTAGTCAATGTTTTTGTTGTACCTATATTAATCTAGTATGCCCAATATTACTTTCATATTTGTTATATTATTTACTCCTGCTTCTGGTGCTAAGTTAGGATTTTGTTCTATTTGTTGATATATGTCTTTGTTAATATTGTATGTATCTTGTATATATTGATTACAGTTTATTTTGTTCATATGTATTGCTTGCATTATATAGTTTGTCTCGTAGTTATAGCTTGTTTTTTCATGTATACTTTGTTGCTGGATGTGATTTGGTAGGAATATTGTAGGTACTCTTACAGTTGAGATTTTTTTGGTTAAATAATGGCTACTTGATGTTACATCTATAGGATATTCGTTAATGTAAAAATCTATGCCTTGCATATCCTCTTCTCCTGTCGCTATAGTTATGTTTTCTTCTCCTAGAACTTGTGAGTATACTTTATAGAAGAGTGATTCTGAGAGTATTCCTGTAAGATTTGCAGGGTAGTGATGTGTGATATTTTGTTGATATTGCTCTAGTTCTTGGAATATAGAGAACTTTCTAGATATATATTCAGAATTTTTTGTTGTTTTAAGTCTCTGACTTGTTATCTCTAGTGCAGTTGTTAATATATCTATTTTGTATGATTCTGTTATGTCCTTTTCCAAAGTGTCGTATTATATTAAAAAGGGTAAAGATTATCAATTTTAATATGTTTGTCTGAGAGATAATATGGATGACTAGTGGAACAAACGCTCCGAGAGGGGGCAGAATCATAGAGCTCTGAAAACTAAGTGGGTTCCCTCAACTCAATCCCACGGGACTGAGCGATTTTGTTTGGGATCCCAAGCTCTACTGTAACGAGCTATGAAACCGCCATAGTTCCCTCTAGAGCAATTAATTATATAATGGGTGCAAAATCAAAACAAATATAATTAGGCTGATAGTGTGTCTTTAATAAAAGCCTAGTATATCAATGATTCCATTAACAGCTGTTGATATTATTAACGAAGCTATAGAACCAAATGGAAAGACAGGTATAACTAGTAAAACAATCAATATTACAGAATAATTCTCCAAATCATCCCAGTAGTAACTTGGTTTTTTTGGAAGAAGCCCTCTTACAATCTTATGCCCATCTAGTGGTGGAATGGGGATTAAGTTAAAAACAGCAAGTGCACAATTCACAATTGCAAATATCAAAAGGAAAAGTTGAAGCATTGAACCAAGTTCAGGTTTAAAAATACAGTTTAGTAATGCTGCTAGAAGTAGAAGTAGGAGATTAGAAAACGGTCCTGCTAATGCTGTTAGTGCTGTTCCAAGTCTTCTGTTTGCAAAGTTATATTCATTTATTGGAACAGGTTTGCTCCACCCAAATCTGAAAAATATCATACTTAATACTCCAAGAAGATCTATATGTGCAAGTGGATTTATTGTCATTCTACCATTTGCTTTAGCAGTTGCATCGCCAAGCTTGAAAGCTGCAAAAGCATGAGCAAATTCATGGACGCCAGAAGCGATAATTATTGATGGTAGTGCAAATATTATCCATGTTGTATCTAATGTCATAGCTAAAAGTATACACCATCTCACTGGGGCAGGCCTAGGCCTGCCCCAGTATGCTACAATAGAGTGTAGTTAAATTTAGTTTTAGATAATTATGGAAGAGCAAGTAAAGGATGTGGCTCAAGAGTTTAGTATGCCGAGGATAGGGGATAAGGCACCTTCTTTTAAGGCTGTTACAACTCAGGGAGATATTAAATTTCCAGAGCAGTACAAAGGTAGTTGGGTAATTCTTTTTAGTCATCCTGCAG
Organism: Candidatus Dojkabacteria bacterium; assembly: GCA_050943415.1. Classification (GTDB taxonomy): domain Bacteria; phylum Patescibacteriota; class Dojkabacteria; order SC72; family SC72; genus UBA5232. Next base: position 24,471 of record JBMNPD010000002.1, on the reverse strand, counting down.
ATTTTACTCCTGTTTGTACCTCTGAGTTTATGACATTTGCCTCTCTTGAGAAAGAGTTTGAGAAGTTGAATTGTAAGCTAGTAGGTCTTTCTGTAGATGGTTTGTACAGTCATATTGCTTGGCTACGAACCATTAAGGAGAAGATAGAGTACAAAGGGATGAAGGATATTGAGGTTAAATTCCCACTAATAGAGGATATTACAATGGAGGTAGCTAAGAAGTATGGAATGATACAGGACGGAGAGAGTAGTACAAAAGCTGTTAGAGCTGTGTTTATAATCGATCCAAAGGGTATTATTCGAACGATTCTCTACTATCCAATAAGTACTGGTAGAAACTTTGATGAGATTCTAAGAGTTTTGGAAGCATTGCAGACAGCTGATGAATTCGGAGTTGCAACCCCAGCTGATTGGAGACCAGGAGATGATGTTATTGTTCCTACTGCAGGTTCTTGTGGTGTAGCAAAGGCTAGAATGGAAGACAAGAGAACAATGAAGTGCTATGACTGGTTCTTCTGTACAAAGAAATTAAGCAAAGGAGAGATAGAGAAGAAACTCCAGAAGTCAAAGAAGTAGTTGTTGCCAGGCCGTCCTGCATACCCCCTGAGGTATCAGGGGGTAGCGTTTAACTAGTATATATTTGGTAAAAATATGGAAGACTTTAAAGGTAAGAAAGTGCTAATATTTGGTCTCGGTCTAAATGATGGTGGCCTTGGAATGACAGAGTTCTTCTTAGAACAAGGAGCTATCGTTACAATCACTGATGGTAAAAGTAAGGAGGAACTAAAGCCTACACTTGAAAAGTTGGAGAAGTACAAAGACAGGATAACTCTTCATCTAGGAGGTCATACAGAATCAGATTTCATATCCAATGACATCGTAGTTCGTAATCCTGCAATTAAACCAAACAACAAGTACCTACAAATAGCTAGAGACGGGGGAAAGAGAATAGAGATGGAGATGAGTCTTTTCCATAGACTAGCTCCTTGTAAGATAGTAGGAATTACAGGAACAAAGGGTAAATCGACTACTAGTACCTTAATATATGAATTTCTGAAAAAGAAGTATGGAGAAAAGGTCTTGTTAGGAGGTAACATTGGAAAAAGTGTAATTAGGGAACTTCCAAGACTAACCAAAGATGATATTGCAGTTTTGGAACTCTCAAGCTTCCAGCTAGATGCAATGGAAGAGAATAAACAATCTCCAGATATTGCTGTTGTTACAAATATCTACGAAGATCATCTAGATTGGCATGGAAATCTAGATGAATATATAGAGGCTAAGAAGAACATATGTAAATATCAAGACAAAGATGGGGTTCTTGTTGTTAATTTAGATAATGAAAGAGCCTCTACATCCCTAGATGGATATACCCACGAGGGTATACGATTCTCTTTACAGAACAGTGAATCTGAGTACTATATGGATGCCAACCTAGACATATATGAGAAAGGAGAGAAGCTTCTGAATATTAAACATATTCCTTTACAAGGAACACATAACCATTACAATATTCTTGGAGCTGTTGCTGTTGCTAGAAAATTAGGAGTAGAGGTATCAGATATAATGGCTGTTCTAAAAGACTTCCAAGGAGTTGAAGGCAGACAACAATTTGTTAGAGAGATTAGAGGTATTAAGTTCTACAACGATACTACTGCAACTTCTGTTGAAGCTATGGTAGCCATGCTAGATAGATTTAAAGATCAAAGTGGGAAGATAGTGATGATAGCTGGAGGTATGGATAAAGGTTTAGAGTACAGCAAAGTTGTTGAAAAAATGAAAAAACAATTAAAAGCACTTGTTCTTTTTGAGGGAACAGCTTCTGAAAAGATTGCAGACTTAATGAATGGACAGGATTATGTACATAAATACTACGGAACTCTTGAGGGAGCAGTAGACAAAGCACTAGAACTTGCTACTAGTGGAGATATGGTAATTCTCTGCCCAGGTGCAACCAGCTTTAATATGTTCCTTAATGAATTTGATAGAGGTGCGAAATATGTAAACTATGTTAATTCATTAAAATGATAGATATTAGTAAACTTAAAAAAGTACACTTCATAGGAATAGCGTCTGGCTTTAGTAGTTTCTGTGCAAACTACCTCATTAACAAAGGAGTAAAAGTTACAGCATCTGAATTCAATCAAGAATCCAAAAGTGCGAAAGAGTGGATAAAGAGAGGAGTTTTGTACGAGGGAGGACATGATAGTAGGTATATTACAGATGATATCGATTTAGTTGTCTATCCTAATGGTCCAATACCTGGCAATCCAGAGTATGAGGAAACAGAGAGAAAGGGTCTTAAGTCCATAATTCTGCCAAAGCTAGTAGGAGAGATAGGGAAAGATTTTAAGGTTATAGCGATTGCTGGAACACATGGTAAGACTACAACATCTGCACTAACAACATGGGCTTTGTACAAAGCTTTTGGATATTTACCAAACTTCATAATTGGAGACAGTATTTTAGGTATTAACAAATCTTGGAACTACAATGAAGAATCTGAATATCTTGTTATTGAAGCGTGTGAATACAGAAGACAATTTCTAGATAGAGCTCCAGCTCCATATATCTCTGTAGTTACAAATATTGAACTAGATCATACGGATTATTACAAAGACCAAAATGACTACAGCAGTGCTTTCTCTGAATTCCTTTCCAATACAGTTAATACAATAGTTATAGATAGAGGTGGTTCTAATGCTGAAGATGTACTGAAGAATGTTAAGAGTGATGCAAAGATAATGGATTGTGGAGAATTTAGAGAAGAGTGTGCAAGTGTGAATTGTAATTTAATGGGGGAGTATAACAAGGAGAATGTTCTTAGAGCGTTATGTGTTGGTAAAATTCTTGGTTTTAACGTAGATATTAGTGACTTCCCTGGTGTTGCATCTAGAATGGAATTGCTAGGTAGAACTAAAAATGGTATGTCTTTGTATCTAGATTATGCCCATAATCCAAAGAAAATAGCATCCTGCTTAAATGGAGTTAAAAGTTGTTTTCCAGAGAAGAAGATTTTGTTAGTATGGCAACCACATAGCCATGAGAGGACATACTCTTTTAAAAATCAATTTGCAGAGAGTATATCTGATTTAGATGTTCTGTATATACCAAATATCTTTTCTCCTGCAAGGGAAACAGAAGAGGAGAGGAAGTTAATAACGGTTGATGAATTTGTTGATATTTTGCAAAAGAAGAATCCTGAGAAGGAGATATTGAACACTCACTCTTTTGAAGAGACTGCTAAAATGATTGACGTAGAGGGTTTTGACGATACCTGGGTGGGTATATTGGCTAGTGCTGGAGATTTAAAGAAAATTCTTAATTTTATCAATATATCAAAATGAAATATTCAGAAATGAAGAACGCTACTGTTTTAGGAATCGGTGGAGAAGGTGCATATTATTTAGCTAAATTCTTAGTTGCATTAGGTGTTCATGTAGAGGGTTTTGATGTAAAAGAGGGTGAGAGGACAAAAGAGTTAGAGGATTTGGGAGTAAAGATAAACTACAGAAATCCAGAAGAGGAGGTTTTTGATACAGATTTTTACATTTTTTCCTCAAATATTCCTTCGGCTATCTTGGATAAGGTGACTAAAGCTAATCCAACATTACCAAAATTTGAGGTAGGTGAGTTCTATCACAAATTAGTTAAAGATTATGAGAACAATTTACTTAATGAAAAAGAGAAAGAGGCTTTTTTGAAGTCAAATATAGCTCCATTGTTTAACATTGACCTTGAGAAGATGAGGTATATCTCTGTGACAGGTACAGATGGTAAGACTACAACATCAACAATGATATACCATATGTTAAAAGAGAATGGTTTTAAACCTGCATTGATTACAACAGTAGCTGCATACATAGGTGACGAGCAGATAGATACAGGTTTCCATACTACAACTCCTACTGCACAGAATCTTTTTGAATTGATAAAGAAGGCAGAGGAGAATGAGTGTACCCATATTATCATTGAGTCAACTTCGCATGGTCTAGAGCAGGGTAGGTTGGCAGGTATTAAGTTTGATAATGTTGGATATACCAATATTACTACAGAGCATCTAGACTATCACAAAACATTAGAGAAATACTTTCAATCTAAGGCTTTGTTAATAACGGATCATTTAAAAGAGAATGGCAAAGTTACATTAAATGAAGATGATGATTCTTTTGAGAAGTTGAAAAGCATAACAAAAGGCTATTCTTCATACAGTATAACTAAGGAGGCGGACTTCTGTGCTACAGATATTGTTGAGAATGAGAGTAGCATAACTCTAAAGGTAAATGGTTTAGAGTGTACACTTCCTCTAATTGGGTTGTTTAATGTAAGTAATTTCCTTTGTGCTCTCTCTATTTGTTCTAATGAGGGTGTTGCATTAGAAGATTTGGTAAAGAGTATAGCTACTTTTCAGCCTGTTGCTGGGAGAATGGAGGTTCTTCAACAGAAACCTTTTGTTGTGATTGTAGATTTTGCACATACTTCTAATTCAACTTTAAATGCTTTAAAGGCAGCTAAGAAACTTCTAAAAGATGGTTCTAAATTAATTCATGTCTTTGGTTGTGCAGGGCAGAGAGATCCTGGGAAGAGGTTTAATATGGGTAAGACATCTAATGAGTATGCGGATATTTCAATTCTTACAGCAGAAGATCCTAGATTTGAGAGTTTGAAAGATATTAATGATGAGATAGAGAGGGGGTGGAGAGAGGGTGGTAACAAAGAGGCTGAGATATTTCGGTTTGATGATGATACTATAAATGTACAGGTTAGAAGAGATGCTATATTGAAAGCTTTTGAGTTAGCTAAAGAGAATGATGTTGTTATTATTACTGGTAAATCTCATGAGAGTTCTCTTTGTTTTGGGAATGTAGAGTATGATTGGAATGATATAGATGAGGTTAGGAAGTTGATTGTGCAGGAGAGCCTGTAATATAACCCCTCGAATTCGAGGGGTTTTTGTATGTAGTATGTGTTACAAAGGATTTAATTCAGTCGAATTCGACCGAGTTAAGTTTAGAAGAAAGTATATATTTATTTCCTTTTCAGTAATACTTTTCTATCCAATACATAATATTGCTAAATAAATACCTATAGGATATAATCGCCCAATAAATTTAAAAATTAAAAAGCTATGATAGAAAGAAAAATTGGTTGTAACTCTCAAGAAGTTGATAGCTATATAGGAGTTGAAGAAGTAATAGCTATTGCAAGTGAGAAAACAGATGAAGAACTTTTAGCAGATAAAGAATTATTTGCAAAAGTTGCTATGTCCTATTTAAGAAATTTAAAAGAAGGTAGTAATGTATTAGGCGGACTTGGAGTTGTGCAATTTGGTTTCCTTTCTTCAGAAGACAAAGATTATGAAAATTGGTATGTTTATGAAGAAGGTGATGAAAGTTGGGATGTATATATTAATCATGCATCTGACATAATCAATAGTGTAACAGAAACAACAGAGGATGATGAAGAAAAAAGCTATAAAGTACAATATAGGGATTATGTTTTGGATATTTTAGCAGCTAATTTTTTCTCAGAAGAGTTATGGCGTTTGGATAAAAATGATGAAAAAAACGATGAGGAGCAATTTGAAAAACAAAAAAGTCAAATAGAAAGATGTAGAGGTTTAGCACTTCAAAGAATCTCTAGAAATAGATTTAATAGACAGTTCTTCCGTGAAGAAGATTTAATTGGTTTAGGTTCTAGATACCGTCATTCTTATTTCTTAGAAAAAGGTTTGATAGGTACACCAGATGAATTTAGGGCTGATATACAAGTCAGATTATCTTATAATGCGAGAGAGTATTCTGATAAGTCGATTGTTATGGAATACATAATCGACTTAAAGAATTATCAAAAAAGGCAAGAAAAGGAAGAAGATATATATGAATATTTGAAAGAGTGTTGGAGGAACTATAAAGATGATCAAGAGACTCGTGGAAATACGTGGATAGTTGAAGGAGGTTTATTAAAGATAAAGTCAGAAATGTTAGAATCAAACAAAGCAGAAATACGTCGTTTGAAAGAAAATTTGTATTTAACTTTAGAAAATAAATTTGAAAATCTTAATACTATTTTACAAAGATTCTCAGATTACGGAATTCCACTAAGTGGTGAATTACGGAAGATATTACTTTCTGAAGTGAAAAAAGGTTTTAATATGTATGGAAGGCCCTTTAATTTTAAAAAAGCACATGACTATTATTCGCAAGAGAACGAAAAGAGAGAAAAGGAAATAGAGGAGTTAAGAAATAGAAACTAACTAATATCTATACTAATTATTATTACAGGGCAACTTAGTTCATATATTTAATATTTACCTTGCTTCTATACATTTTTTAATATATAATTCTCCCCATTATGGCAAAGACATGTGAATTATGTGCAAAATCTACTGTGTTTGGAAATAGAATCCAACACAAACACTCTACAGGATGGAGATACAAAGCTCCTAAAACAAAAAGAGCTTTTAAACCAAATCTAAGAAATATAGAAGTGGAAATAGATGGTATTAAGACCAAGATAGTTGCTTGTATGAAGTGCTACAAGAAGCTTAGAAAAGAACAAGAGTAAACCTCGTTTTGTTTTCCAATTTTTTATGTTACTCTCTACATATGATAGAGAGTTTTGGTTCTGATGGTACAGAAAAAGATAATGAAGTTTCCCCAGAAATTATTAATGAAGATGACAATTCGTCTGAAAATAATATTGCAAAGCAGGATGTAGAAAAAACACCTCCAGAATCGGCAAATACAGAAGTTGTTGAAAAAGAGAAGCAAGTAGTTAAAGATCCAGCAAACGAACTATCAAAAATACTAACAGGTGTAGATATGCATGAGAATCCTGTTCAGCTTATGAATGTATTATTTAGGGATAGGGTCGAAATCTTTAATAAGTATGGGATAAAGCCACCTGAGCAGATTAAAAAGGAGGATGAATATGATTCTTACTATACATATCTAATTGGTCTCCTTGCTAATAATGGAGTAATCTTCAATAGAATTTCAAGAGAAGAATTACCAGTTGATTTTCCTTCTAATCTTAGAGCATTTGTAACTCATCAAGATGAAATGTTTTTGATTGAAGACGATATGAAAGGTGTCGGAGAAGCTGAAAAAATGATTAGGGAGAATGTTGATTCCATGAGTATACTACACGAGCTAATACATATCTTACAGAATAAAGCTGGAACTAATCTCCCACCTGAGAGAAAAGAGTATGAAGCATATGTTGTGGCAAATTTCGCAGATAATGTTTTTCTAGCTAACGGAATTATTCAAGAAGGTACTTCTAATGATGATAGGGTAAAGAAAATATGCTCACTTGCTACGTCTACAACTATGCAAAGTATCCTTGGTTCATCTCTGATTAGTTATCTGAATAGTGGAGTTACCTTAAAGGATATTTCGTTTATGTATAAGTAGTACAAGTTTTTTACAACTATTCACATCTGAACAAATTATTTGTTTGTATATAGACAGTAATAAAAAGTTGAAAATAAGTATATACATTTCTTCCTCAAATAATGTTAAAATAACTCAACTAATTAGTAATGTCTTTTACACATGAGTATATTCGATTCAATCTGGGAACTAGTCACATACGATTTCGGTATAGACCTAGGTACTGCTAATACCATGGTATATATGAGGAACCATGGAGTAGTAGTCTCTGAACCATCCGTTGTTGCAATAGATAAGAGAACCAAGGTAGTTCTTGCTGTAGGAAAAGAAGCTAGACAAATGATTGGAAGAACTCCTGCAAATATAGTTGCTGTTAAACCATTACACGATGGAGTTATCTCTGACTTTGATACAACACAAGCAATGGTATCCCACTTCATCAAAAAAGCACACACATATTTTGATAAAGGATTTAAAATACCAAGACCACGAGTAATTGTTGGAGTAACTTCCTCAGTTACAGAAGTAGAAAGACAAGCTGTCATAGATGCTGTCAAAACAGCAGGAGCAAGAGAAGCATATATAGTTGAAGAATCAATGGCAGGAGCAATAGGGGCAGGACTACCTGTTGAAGATGCTTCAGGTAGCATGATTATCGATATTGGTGGAGGTACAACCGACATAGCAGTATTTTCCCTTGGTGATATTGTTGTAGATAAAACAATAAAAATAGCAGGAGATGAAATGGACGAAGATATCATCAACTATATTCGAAGCAAATATAACGTACTAATTGGAGAGAGAAGTGCTGAAGATATTAAAATACTAATGGGATCAGCTATCCCTCTTAAAAAAGAGAAAAAGCAAGGAGTACAAGGAAGAGATCTACTTACAGGACTACCAAAAACAGTAGAGATTAACAGCATTGAGATAAGAGAGGCAATCATGAATACAATCGAAATAATTACAGAATCCGTCAAAGATGCCATTGAAGATACTCCGCCTGAACTTCTCAAAGATTTACTTACATCAGGAGTATACCTAGCTGGAGGAGGAGCTTTAATTCGTGGAATTGATACATATCTTTCAGAACAACTAAATATACCTGTCAAAATAGTAGATGATCCACTTGCCGCTGCAGCCAGAGGAACAGCTTTAATGTTAGACCATATTGACCTGTTACAAAGAGTACAAAAATCTTGGGACGAATTAGTTTAATTAACCTAAATTCTGATGAAGAGTAAGAACTCTATCTTTGATAAAACATATATATCTTTCATCTTTGTTTTTTTTGTTACATTAATGCTCGTTCTTTTAGATTCCATAGGAGTTGTGAACCCACTTAGAAAAACAATCTCTTTTGTTTTTGAACCTGTCTCTTACAACGGCTCTGAAATAGGGGGTCGTGTTAGAGAATATTTTGCAAGTTTGACTAAGATGGACGAATTTAGAAAAGATTACAACAAACTAAAAGTCGATATATATGAAAAAGATGTTAACAATTCATACTACCTTCTTCTTAAAGAAGAAAACGAAGCACTCAAAAAACAGTTACAACTAGCAGATATTACTAAGAAATATGTAGAAGCAAAAGTGCTAAGTGGTGGTAATTCTGAGTATCTTCGAATCAATGTCGGTTCTAAAGATGGAGTAGAACAAGATGATGTTGTTAGCATAGGAAATATGTATATTGGGCAAGTTATTAAAGCTGACTTAAACGGTTCGTTGGTTAAATTAGCAGCTTCAAAAGACAGTAGATTTGAAGTCATTTTGACAGAGAGTGGTGTAAAAGATGCTGTAATATCATCATCTCCAACTGTATTAACAAAAGCAGTAGTTGTAGGATTGGGAAATAGTATTAGTGTAGAAAATATCAATGTTAATGCAAATGTAAAAGATGGAGACATTGTAGTTTTAAATGATGAAAAGATAGGGGCGTACCTAGTACTTGGATATTTGGTAGGACTTTCAGACAATCCTGCTAGTACATCTCGTACAGGATATGTCACTCCTTTAGCAGACTATGATAGCTTAATTACCGTATTTGTTAATATTAATTAATATGATACTACTAGAGATAATATACATACTAATTGGAATATTTGTAGTAACCTTCTTAGAAGGTTTCCTTTCTAGTCTAATTGGTTTAAGAATAACATTCATAATTCTTCTTCTACTTTACAAAAAAATTGATTGGAGGATACTCTTCTTAATCATGTTCTTCCTCTTTCTAATCTCAGACATCACATCTCATTACATTTTAGGAACTAACTTGTTAATTGCACTTGTGTCTTTGGTGTTTTTTGCAATACTTTGTATTTTTGTTACAACCGAAACAGGAGTATTCTCTTGGCTTGTTAAGTTTTTAACATTCTTTCTCTACTATATTCTTCTTGCAACAGTTCCTACACTCTTCATATCACAAAAATTTTCAAATATTACTGTAAACACACTAACTCATTCTCTCTTAATCTCGTTGATCTCTGTACTGCTAACAACATTACTTCAAAGGATGATTGGTAAAATACGAGATGAAAGTGGAGAGAGGTCAAAGATAAAATTGTCTAGATAATATGGATCTTAAAATTTCAAAAAAAATTGAAATAGAGAAACGATCTAAAGTAGGAGGAGCGTACTTAAATCCTAAAAATATTTTAGCTGGAATTAGAGCCTCAGTTAAAAATAGTGATGAGAGTAATTTTAATTCGGCTTGGAACTACTTCATTCTTTTTCTGCTTTTTGTAGGTATATTTGCGATATTGATAAAGGATTTGGTTAATCTGCAAGTAACACAAGGGGTAGAGATGTTGAGTAAATCTGAGAATAACAAGGTTAAGATAACTAAAGTTGCACCTTTAAGAGGAGTCATACTGGATAGAAACGGTGTAATCTTGGCAAAGAATGATCCCTCTATGAACGTATATATTCTTGTAGAGAACTATCTTGATTCTGATGGATATATTAAGGCTGATGAGTTAGAGAAAACAGTTAATTCTCTCTCTGAAATAATAGGGGAGAATTGGAAGAAAAAGAAAACAGATGGAGTTACAGAGTACTCCTCAATTATGGAAAAGATACTCTCTGTACATAAAGAGAGTCCATATTTCAGAGAAATCTTAATTGCTACAGATATAGATAATGATACCGCTATTAAGATAAAGGCAAATTTAGCAGAGATGAAAGGAGTATATATTGATGATGGTAACAAAAGACAGTATCCAGAAGATAATTTTGTATCTCAAATGTTGGGGTATACGGGAGAAGTAACTGCAGAGATATTGGAAAAAAGAGATTATGTGTCCATGACGGATGTTGTAGGGTTAACAGGTCTTGAGAGAGAGTATGACAAAAAACTTTTTGGAGAGCATGGAGAGACAGCTTGGGAAGTAAATGCTGTTGGAAAAACAGTGTCAACAGAGCCGTACATTTTGAAAGAGCCTGTTGCTGGAAGTAATCTGTATCTGACTTTAGATATCAATGTTCAGAAAAAGCTGTACTCGTTAATTGAAGAGGGAGTAAGTAAATACAAAGCTGTAGGAGGAGCAGCTGTTTTAGAAGATGTCACAAATGGAGAACTTCTCTCTTTGGTATCGTTTCCTACCTATGACAACAATCTTTTTGTTAATGGAATATCTCAAACAAACTACAATGCGTTGTTGAATGATTCCAGAAATCCTTTAATGAACAGGGCAATAGCTGCACAAATGCCCCCCGGTTCTACTTTTAAGGTGTTGGTTGCTGCAGCGGCATTAGATGCGAAAGCTGTTAACAAAAATACAATATATGTTAGTCGTTCAGGATATACATTCTCAAGTGGAGCACCTTTTCAAGAGTATCACAACAACTCTTACGGTCCTCTAAATATGGTGAATGCAATATCTGTATCATCAAACATATACTTCTGTGAATTGATTAGAAATTGGGATATGAATGCATTGGTACCTTACCTAGAGAAGTTTGGTATTGGAAGATATACAGGAATAGACATACCAGGTGAGGCAGCGGGGAGATTGCCATCACCTGCAAACAAGATAGCTTTAGCAAATACAACTAGTCCTTGGCTAGAGCCTGTCTGGTATCCTGAGGGTGATTCTTGCAACTCAGTCATAGGGCAGGGTATTACTTTAGTCACTCCATTGCAGATGGCAAATTGGACAGCAGCGATAGCTAATGGTGGTACTTTACATACACCACATTTAGCAAAGTATTTTGAAAATGAAGAGAAGAAACAGGAAGCTGTAGAATTCTCTAACTTGGAAGAGAATATAGTATCTACTGAAGCTTTAGATATAGTGAAAGATGGTATGTTTAATGCTGTTAATGGACCTAGAGCTACAATTGGTGGAGTGCGTGGTTTGAGCGTTAAAGTTGTTGCTAAGACAGGTACTGCTGAGTTTGGTAAGTTAAACAAAGATGGGATATATGAGCATACTCATGCTTGGGTGACAACATTCTTTCCATATGAGAATCCTAAATATGCTCTAACAATCTTTTTAGAAGACGGAGGACAAAGCTACAATGCAACAGCATTAGCAAGAGAAATGATTATTTGGATGAGTGAGAACGGGTTAATCTAGATTTAATAATTCTCCAATATACTCTATATATGGAAATTGTAGAGTATATGGATAGTAGGTATCCATGCTTGTTAAAGAAAATATATGATCCTCCGCAGAGGCTTTACTGTTATGGAGATGTTAATTTGTTGCGTATGGACAAGGTTTCTGTCGTTGGTACTAGAAGTATGACAGATTACGGTAAATGGACTATCGATACTTTCTTTACTTCACAATTTGCAAAACTAAACATAGCAGTAGTTAGTGGAATGGCAAGAGGAGTAGACAGATATGCGCATGAGATATGTCTAAAAAGAGGTATTAAGACAATTGCTGTAATACCTGTGGGGGTATGTGAAAATAACCTAGAGATTAGAGATCCCTTAGTAGAAGAGATCTCCCAAAAAGGCTTAATACTCTCAGAATATCCTAACTCTACTAAGATTCAAAAATATATGTTTGTATTGAGGAATAGGATAGTGGCAGGTCTGTCTAAAAATTGTATTATCATAGAAGCAGGAATTAAGAGTGGTTCTTTGATAACAGCACAGTATGCTTTAGAAAACAACAGAAACATATATGCAGTACCGGGAAATATTAATAATCTGCTTTCTGCAGGATGCAATGAGTTGATAAAGCAGGGGGCTACTCCGTTGAATAATATCAACGAATTCTATGAAATATTTGGCTTACAAAAAACTCAATTTGTTGCTTTTACTTAATTCCTAATATATTATTACGACCATTGAGATATGAAAAAGAAGAAAACCAGTAAAAAAGAAACAGCTAGTAAGAAGAGTTACAAGAACTTGCTAATAGTAGAGTCTCCTTCAAAAGCTAAGACAATAAATAAGTATTTAGGTTCTGACTACAAAGTTATGGCTACAGTTGGCCATATAATTGACTTGCCAAAGAGTAAACTTGGTGTTGATATTGAGAATGGATATGAACCTATCTTTGAAACGATATACGGTAAAGGCAAAATTATTAAAGATCTAAAGAAAGCAATTCCTAAAGATGGGCAAGTATATCTTGCAATGGACCCTGATAGAGAGGGTGAAGCTATCGCATTTCATACAGCTAATGTCTTGAACTTGAAGTCTCCTAAGAGAGTGTCTTTCCATGAGATTACAGAAAGTGCTGTCAAAGATGCTTTAGATAATGTAGAAGAGATTAATATTGATTTAGTTAATGCTCAAAAAGCAAGAAGAGTGTTAGATAGATTAGTAGGGTACAAGCTTTCAGAATTGCTTTGGAAGAAGATTTGGTACGGTCTTTCTGCAGGAAGAGTACAATCTGTAGCTTTAAGGCTTGTTGTAGAAAAAGAAGAGGAGAGAGAAGCATTTAATCCAGAGGAATATTGGGATGTTTCTGTCAAATTAAAGGATGATGAAAAGAATGTTTTGATTGCAAAGCTAAGTAAGAAGGACGGAAAGAAATATGTTCCCAAGAAGCAGGAAGAGGTAGAGGAGATGGAGAAACTTATTGGGGATAGTAGGTTTGTTGTAAAGGATATTGTTAAAAAGAATGTGAGTAAACATGCATATCCTCCATATACTACCTCTACGCTTCAACAATCAGCATACAATTCATTGGGCTTTACATCTAAAAGAACAATGAGTATTGCTCAGATCTTGTATCAGGCAGGATATATTACATATATGAGAACAGATTCTGTTTTTCTTGCAAGTAAGGCCGTTGATAGTATCAGAAAGTTAGTTGAAGAAAGGTACGGTAAAGAGTATCTGCCAGAAAAACCTAACTTTTACAAAACTAAATCTAAGAATGCTCAGGAAGCACACGAGGCTATTAGACCAACAGATTTTTCTGTTACAGAAAAGCAGATAGCTTCGGAGTTAGGTGCACATGCTGGGAAGTTGTACTCTTTAATATGGAAGAGAGCAGTTTCTAGTCAGATGAGTAACAGGGAAGTTGAACAGCTTTCTGTATTCGTAGTACCTAAAGATTTGAAAGATCCAGAGTATATGTTTAGTATGGCTGCAGAGAAGATTTTGTTTGATGGTTTTAGAAAGGTTTTAGGTGGTGGTAAAGAGAGTGGTGATGTACAGGAGATATCTAAAGTGGAGAAGGGTGATGAATTTGAGAAGTTGGAGTTTGTGAATGAGCAGAAATTTACTGTGCCACCTGCAAGGTATACAGAGGCTTCCTTGATTAAGAAATTGGAGGAGTTGGGTATTGGAAGACCTTCTACATATGCAACGATTATTTCTACAATTTTAGCTAGAGGGTACGTGCTTAAAGACGGTAAAGCTATATATCCTACAGATGTTGGTAGAGTTGTAACTAATTTCTTGAGAGGTAATTTTAAGAGACTTGTTGACTACAAATATACTGCTAAGGTGGAAGATGAACTTGATGGTATTGCTCTTGGGAAGAAGAAATATGTTCCTGTAATCGAGAGTGAGTATGTGCCAATGATGGAGGGTATCGCTTTGGCAGAGAAGAATGTTAAGAAAGAAGATGTTGTCATACTAGGAGATTCTGATGAGAAATGTCCTACTTGTGGTGGAAAAATGGTTGTAAGGGTTGGTAGGTATGGTAAGTTTTTGAGTTGTGCGAAATTCCCTGAATGTAAAGGTATGAAAGATTTGTCTGGAGCAGAGGAGAGTTTAGATTTTGAAAAATATGCTCGTCCTACGGAGTGTCCTGAGTGTAAATCTAACCTTGTATTGAAGAGTGGAAAATACGGCAAATTCTGGGCTTGTGAGAATTATCCTGATTGTAAGGGTGTTGTTCCTTTGTTGTTGAATGAGAAGTGTCCTGAGTGTGGGCATCATTTGGTTGAAAGAAGGAGTAAATGGGGTAGAAGTTTTATTGGTTGTAGTAATTATCCTGATTGTAGGTATATTAAGAAGAGTGCAAAGAAGTCTAAGAGTAAAAAGGAGATTTAATTTTTTTTTAATATTTCCCTCGTATTATTAAGATATGCTTCCTAGAGAAAAGTATCTTAAATTTGGTATTGAAAATCTTTCAGATATGGAATTGATTGCCATTATTGTTGGTAGTGGTGTTAAAGGAAAGAATTTTCTGTCTGTTGCTAAGAGTGTTTTGTATGTTCTGCGAAAGGGGTTGGAGGATGGAAAGGCTGTTACTGTTAAAGATGTCGTCTCTGTTAATGGTATCGGTAAGGTTACTGCTATGCGTATTTTGTCAGGTATTGAATTGGGTCGTAGATTGTATGAACCTGTTAATAGTGAGAAGTGTTTTGTAAGGAATTCTGCAGAAGCGTATGAGTTGTTAAAGGATATTGGTAAGAAGAAACAGGAGTATATTGTTGGATTGTTTCTGAATTCGAGGTTTGAGTTAATCAAAAAGAAAATTATATGTATTGGTAGCTTAGATGGTGTTTCCATTTTACCTAGGGATATCATAATTCCAGCTTTGGAGTTGAATGCAAATAGTGTGATATTGGCACACAATCATCCTTCAGGAGATCCTACTCCTAGTATGGAAGATGTTGCTGTTACAAAAAGATTGATGGATGGTGCAGAATTGATAGGTATAAATCTCTTAGATCATATTGTTATTGGGAACAAAGAATGGAGGAGGGTTGAGGTTTAAAATTAATTTACTGTGTTATGCTAGTCAAGAAATGATGAAACCAAATTTAAAAGTTGCATTACTTTACATAAATCTATATAATCATCTCGTTTAATATATATCTCATATATTTCTGGCCTATCCTGGATAATAGAAATATTACCCTCCAGAAATATTAATTTAAAAGGAAAGGAAAAATATGACAGAAGTCAAAAAAGAAGTCTCCAAGAAAACAGAGACTAAAAACAAAAGTTTTCAACTACCAGAACTCATAGATCTGCTAAAGGCAGGATCCCATTTTGGACACAAGAAAAGTGCGTGGAATCCTAGAATGAAAAAGTATATCTATGAAGAAAGAAACGGCACTCATATAATCGATTTGGTAAAGACTTTAGAGTTGCTAGAAGTAGCTTTAGATAAGCTTTCCAAATACAGTACACAAGGAAATATCCTAATTGTTGGTACAAAAGGACAAGCAGCTACAATTGTACAAAGTGTTGCACTTGAGAAAGGACTCTTCTACATCAACAGAAGATGGCCTGGTGGACTATTTACTAACTTTGAAGCAATCAAAAAGAGTGTAAACAACCTTCTTAAATTAGAAGAAGAATTAGCAAAAGGTGGAAAAGGACATGTAAAGAAAGAGATGTTAGTTATGCAGAAAGAAATTGATAGGTTAAACAAGTTGTACAGTGGTATTAAGTTCATGGACAAACTACCAACAGCAATCATTGTCATTGATAGCCAAGTAGAAGAGAATGCTATTAAAGAGGCTAGGGCAATGAATATTCCAATCATTGGATTGATTGATACTAACTGCAATCCAGATATCATAGATTATCCAATACCTGCAAATGATGACTCACTAAAGAGTATTGCTCTCTTTGCTAATCTGTTTGGAGAAGTATGTGGCAAATCACCAAAATCACTCTCAGTCATATCTTTGCGAAGAGACCATGAGGCAATGCTTGATAAACTACATAAAGAGTATCTAGAGGAGAGAGAAAGAATTCAGAAGATGGAAAAGGAAGACAGAGAGAGAATGAGGGCATTAAGAGAAGGAAAAGTAAGTGCTACTGATCAGGGTTCTGTAATTAGAGTTGTTAAGAAAGAGAAAGATATTGATGCAGAGATAGAGGCTGCAGAGAAGGTTAAAGCTAAAGAAGAGAGTAAGTCGGTAGAAGATTTAGGTCTTGCAACCAGAGTAGTTAACTCTTTACTTGATGCAGGTATTACAAATGTTAGTATGTTGAAGGGAATGAGTAAGGAAGAGTTAGGTGATATTAAGGGTATTGGTGCTAAGGCAGTAGAGGATATTACAAAAGCTATAAAATAAATTTAGTACAGTAAACATATGGCAATCAGTATTGAAGATATTAAGAACTTAAGAAACAAAACTTCAGCAGGTATGGCTCTTTGTAAAGAGGCTTTAGAGAAATCAGATGGAGATATGGCAAAGGCTACAGAGTATATCAATGAAAGAAGTGATGTTATGGGTAGACTACATAATTTAACTGGAGCAAAGATTGGTTTATGTAAATTAGCATATGAAGATGCAGGTAAGGATTTTGAGAAAGCAGTTGAGATTATTAAGGAAAGAGGTTGGGATGCTCCAATAGAGGAGGAAAATGATGTGAAGTCCGAAGGTATCATTGATTGCTATGTTCATGGTCAGGATCAGAGATTAGTATCTTTGGTAGAGGTTAATTGTAAGACTGATTTTGTAGCAAAGAATGATGATTTTAAGTCCTTTGTTCATGAGATTGCTCTTCAGGTTGCAGCTATGAAGCCAGAGTTTGTAAGTAAGGAGGATATTCCAGAAGAGGAGATTGCTAAGATTAAAGAAGTTTTCAACAAAGAAGTTGAAGCAGAGGGCAAACCAAAGGAGATTGCAGAGAAGATTGTAGAAGGTAAGCTAAACAAATACTTTTCTGAGAAATGTCTTTTAGAGCAGAAGTGGTTTAAGGATGAATCTAAGACAATTGGAGCTTTGTTAGATGAGAATACACAGAAACTTGGAGAACCATTAAAGATATCTAGAATATTGGTTTGGGAGTTAGGGAAGAAGTAAGTTGGTACCTAAAAATTGTTTGTATATTGATATGAAATTGGTTTTATTTCCATATGTTTTTTACTCAAGTTATATATAGGATAATGAGATAATGCACTCTTTAGTATCTTATTAAACCCAGCCTTACACTCATTCTTGTTTAACCAATCAACAGGTCTCTTGTTGTTGCCTAAATCATCCATACATTGGTAATTTCTTATATCAAAACAAATATAACTAACATCTCTTTTAAAACAACGATGTTTCTCCTTTCTAAGAGGTAAGTTATACTTGTTTCGTGGTTATTTTGATGTAATAAAACTGCACAATATACGTTATTCTCATAAGCAGAAGCTATCCTTGGTAGTAATAGAAAGACAAAATGAGGAACATTTCCTGAATTTCTATCATCAGTAAAATGGCAGTTTTGATCTATACATTATATTGCAGCGTAGCCCATAGTCTGATATAATACTGGTAGATACCTATACTATCTTTGCATATATATGTGTCTGTTCATTAACAACAAAGGATTATATGTATTTCTTCTTAAATCTGTATATGCTGTATTTAGTTCTTAATACCTTTTAAGAATAGTATTCAGCATATACTGAGGAAAACACTTTTACATATTCCATAATGGAAGAAGGAGAGAAATATGTTTATAGAAGATTTAGCCGCATTTATTAGTGAAAGATATGATAAGTATGTCCGTAAAAAAACAAAAGATAAGTTTTTTCTGAAGATTTCTCAAAGATATTCATCTCAACAAATAAATAAGTTTTTGGAGGAACAAAAAGCAAAACAAATAACAAAAATGTCTATAAGTGAATTCATTGCTGGGATTGGAGTTAGCTTGGGAGAAGTTAAGCCAATTTATGAAGAGGCTCGTTGTGAGGCTATGAAAGAATTTATTAGTAATCCTGGTAATGAGCTAACTACACAAGCTATCGATGACTATATCGAAAAAGTGTGTAATAATCGATCAAAGCATCTTAGACACTATCTTAAACACAGGGCCAATAACCAAAATGTTGGTGTTGTAGAAAAACCTGAACCAGATCCTGGATTGATGGGTTTGTTCTGGGAGTTTTGGGCAGTCAGATTGTGTGAAATGCTTCGGATTTATTTTGATCCTGAAGAATTACCAATAGAATATCCAAAAACCTATGACGAATTTCTAGATGAGACGGTCACAGAATTTGTTGAACAATATTTGGATGTTCCTTTTATGAGGTTTTTTGAATATTACATTTCTGGGAAAAGATGTGTAGAAATTGCGGATGTTGAATTAGAAAAAAAATTCACATTCATTTGGGATTTTGAAGAAGAGAAAGCTCGAGAGATCGAAACAGGTATAGTGGACCACTTCTTGTGTGTTTCGGAAGTGACCATTAAAGGGCAAGAGGTAAATCTAAGACTCAAAAAAAGAGTTTTATGTTCTAAATTAGAAGAAGATATCATAGCGTTTATTGTAAACGCTAAATTCCACTAATGGTGGAAAATTTTATCCTTTGTTTGAATAAGGAGTTTCTTGCACAAAGAAATAAGTAAGAAACTCCTTCTAACAATATATCCTACTTTGTTCTAAATGAAATAAATATTGTAAAGTAGAGAAATGTTAGATGATATTTTTTCGATCTGTATAAATTTTTAATGAGTATATTTTTATCTAACGGGATATACTTTTAGTAACACTAGTTTTTATCTAATGTAACTACTTGGAATATATCTATCTTTAGTATAAAATAAAACCATAACATTAGTAAAAAACATATGCTTTTGGACGAATTTAAAACAGATATAGAGAAATGTATAAACCATATTAGAGAAGACCTCTCACAAATAAGGACAGGAAGAGCAACAACAGAGTTAGTAGAAGATATATTGGTCAATGCCTACGAAACAGAAACTCCTGTTAAAAACCTTGCTAGTATAAGTGTCATAGATGCAAAGACCATCAATATCCAACCTTGGGATAAAGGTATTGTTGAAAACATTGGTAAAGGAGTTAGTACAGCTAACCTAGGATTCTCTCCAATTGTAGAAGGAGATAGAGTCATTGTTAAAATTCCTGATCTGACAGAAGAGCGAAGAAAAGAGTATGTCAAAATTATGAAAGAAAGAATAGAAGATGGGAGAATAGCAGTAAGACAAGTAAGACAGAAATATATGAAAGATATAGATGAACAACAGAAATCTGGACTCTCTGAAGATGAAGCTGACAGAAATAGAGAAGAGATAGAGAAGATTGTTAAAGATACCAATTCCCAAATAGAAGAAATCAAAGACGAAAAAGAGAAAGAATTACTAACAATATAACCTTTAGAACAAAACAATGTCTACAATACTCATTAACATACTACTGCTCATACTTGTAATAGGTATCCTTGTATTTGTGCACGAACTAGGCCATTACATAGCAGCTAGGATAATAGGAATAAAAGTCTTTGAATTTGCTCTGGGATTTGGTCCAAAAGTAATTAGTAAAAGACATAAAGGAACAATGTACAGTATTCGCTTACTACCACTTGGAGGATATGTAAAGATACTTGGAGATGGAGACCCTGACAAAAAAGAAAAAGTTACTGAAAAGGAGCTAAAAGAAAAAAATTTAGACACTAGACCAAAACTACAGCAAATCTTTGTCATGCTTGCAGGAGTAACTATGAATATACTCTTAGCCATCACCTTTTACTACATTGTTTTAGCAAACTCTTCTTGGAAACTCTATGTCGGCATAGATCTGTCTAAATTCACACCAATAGGAGCAGAAGTAGGTAGAGAGAGAGTAGAGGATATGGAATATATTGAAGTAAAAGAAGATGGAACTGCATTTAAGGCAGGTATCCCTGCTAAAGGGAAAATACTTACCATAAATGGACAGGATATACAGTACAATGACGATGTCTCAAAGATAGTTAAAGAGAATAAAGGACAAGATATAGTTATGAATATTTGTGAAAATGTGGAAGAACAGGAAGAATGTAAAGAATATACAGTAACTGTATCTGATGAGGGAATGATAGGGATTGTGACAGTATCAAACTACATCTATACACTCTCTTACGAAAAATACAAACTAACTGCAGGATTCTCACACCTTGCTAACAACCTACGCCTCATAGGAAGTGTCCTCTCAAGTATGTTTAAACAAGCTAAAAGCACAGGAGACTATTCAGATCTCTCTAACTCTGTATCCGGCCCAGTTGGATTGTACTATGTAATCAGTAGCTTTAAGAAAGAAGGGGTTATCTCTCTTATGAGTGTTGTTGCAGACCTTTCAATTTCATTAGCAATCATGAACGTATTACCGATACCAGCATTAGATGGAGGTAGAGTATTAATACTAACTCTAGAAGGAATATTTAGAAAAGATTTAAACAAAAATGTAGAAGCACTAATTATCAACCTCAGCTTCATATTTCTTCTCTTAGTTATGGTTGCTGTAATGGTCAAAGATATCGTGAATATAGATAATTTAAAAAATATGTTTGGCTAAAGGAATTCCACTATGATATAATCCACAAGATATTAATTAAAAGGAGGTTCTATGTCAGTAATTGTACATTCTAACGAAAATATAGATAGTGCACTCAAAAGACTTCACAGAGAAGTTCTGAGAGAAAAGATTCTTGAGACGTATAAAAACAAGACGTACAGAATCAGAAAAGCAGATCTAAAGATTGCAAAAAGAAAAGAGTGGGCAAAAATGAAGAGAAGAAGAAGAGCTGCTGCTAGAAGGGCTAGATAAATTAATTCTCTAAAAACTATGTCATTAGTCGAAACTTTACGAAAAGATATGTTTGAAGCTACCAAAAAAGCTCAGAAGGATAAAGTTGATATTTTGAAGATGGCGTTAGCAAGTATTAAGAATGAGGAAGTTAGGGTAGGTAAAGAATTAAGTGATGATGAAGCACTTAAGGTTGTTAGAAAAGAAACTAGCAAGATAAAAGATGCCATAGAACAGTATGAGAAGATAGATAGACCTGATTTACTAAATAGAGAAAAATCTCAACTTGCAGTATTAGAAGAGTATTTACCAAAGTTAATGTCAGAGGAGGAGATTAAGAAATTTGTTTCTAAAAAGATAGAAGAGTTGAATGCTTCTTCACCTCGTGATTTTGGAAGAGTCATAGGTGCAGTAATGCAGGAACTAAATGGTAGTGCTGACGGTAGTGTTGTTAAAGATATTGTCGAATCTCTTCTAGAGGTAGAGTAGATATGAACTTAGAAATCTTCAATTGGAGTGAATATACTAAGCATAGCTGTAACAAGGCTTTTACTAAGAAAGCTTTGCTTGAAATACTAAAAAAAGAATTTTCTGTATACAATATTTCTAGTGTGAATATAATTTTTGTTAATGAAGGGTACATAAGGAGGTTGAACAAGGAGTTTAGAAAGATAGACTCTGTTACGGATGTGTTATCCTTTAACCTAGATAGCACAAGCATTTCTGGAGAAGTGTATATCTGTCCAAAATTCATATTGAAAAACATGGAAACTGATAAATACGATGAAGAGATTCTCAGAAGTATAGTTCATGGAATATTGCATATAGTCGGGTATGACCACAAAGAGAAATTTGCAGAGGAAAATAAAAATGTTGAAGAGATGTTTGTAAAACAAGAAGATATATTGCAGAATATACTTAATGAAATTAATAACGGGATTAGGAAATCCTGACAAAAAACATGAGAATACACGACATAATACTGGATTTATGTGTATTGATGTAATACGCGATCAATTCCTCTATCAGAAAGATATATGTGTGACTGAATGGAAAAAAGAGAAGACATTTAATTCTAAACTTTCTTTTTTGAAACACGGGTCTAGAATAGTAGCTATCTTTCAAAAACCTTTAACATACATGAATAATTCTGGAGAAGCTGTACAGAAATTGATTAAAAAGTATGAGATAGAAGACTTAAGGGATAACTTTATTCTAATTCATGATGATTTGGATATAGAACTTGGTAAATTTAAGATACAGATAGGTAAGAGTCCTAAAGGGCATAATGGGGTTAATGATGTCATACAGAAGTTAAAAACAGATGAATTTATGACTGTTCGAGTAGGTATAGAGAGTAGACAGAATAGAAAAATTGAAGGAGAGGATTTTGTTTTAATGAATTTTTCTGCAGATGAAAGATTAGTACTAGATGAGGTGATGGAAGATATAGCTAGAGCTTTACTTGCAGAGATTTTACTCTAACTACTTCTGAATATATATCTTTGTAGAATCCTCTTTGTATGTCTGAAGAAGAATATTGAATCCATGCATTTGTAACACTTTGTCTTCTGGTAATACTATGGCAATATTGTTCCCCTCTAATGTAATACCTGCATTTAATATCTCTTCATTTTCATCTTGTATGAAGATTAATCTACCGTACGGTAAGCTGAGTGAAGCATCCTTGCTTAGCTGTATTAACCTCTCTTCTTTGTCTAAATATTCATACAGATACTTAATATAATCAATCTTGCTACTTACATAATCATTGTTTTCACTACTTTTAATAAAATAGTCATTAATAACTGGCTCTATTGGTAAATGAATATCAAAGTATGTTTGTGAGATTAGTCTGTAATCATCGAAACCGCCTAAAGCGTATTTCAATTTGGTATTACCACTCCATTTTTTAGAATTCACAATATTTAAAGCAGCGTTAGAAATATCTTCAGGATCTGCTTTTTGTAGATTATTTCTTCCATCGTTACCTATGTCCATATCTTTGTAGTCTATGAGGTGGTCATGATCAGTATCGTAGTTAATATTGCCTTGAGAATCTCTCATTTGATGGTTGTTGTATGTATATTGAACTAAAAGTATTGAAGAGAAGAAGAGTACGGTAGTTATGCCTATGAATGTTCTTAGCAATATAGTTGTGAATTTACTTTGTTTAAATATCCTTTTGTAAACCATGTAGAGGAAGATTGATATGATTACAATTTCAAACATAGAGAGAGGTGAGGTAATGTAACCAGTAAAGAGATTTTGAATGTTTAGTATATCTAGAATACCGAATTCTGTGTGTAAAATGGGGTAGAGCATCTTTATCTTGGTATCTAGTAATAAATGTGTGATTGTCGCTATTAGAAATGTGTCGGCAATTATATGTAATAGATTTAATGAAATTGTATTTTCATTTTTTTTGTTAATTAAATTTGAAATTGGTTTAGCGATGAGTCGTAGGAGTAGCCATATGGATATATATAGTATTGGATAGTGTGTAAGTATTGCATGATGACGGAATGTAGGGATATCTAACATTAGGGTAAGAAAAAAATCGAAATCAGGAAGAATTCCAAAAAAGAGCGAAAATAGAGCGATAATTAGTTGCTCTTGTGTCTTGAGTTTGGAAAGTTTCTTCTTCTGAATTAGTTCGTTGGCGATGTAGGCTGCTGGTGCATGTGCGATGAGCATGGAATAATCAAGTTTTTAAATATTAGACGAATAATATTAACTTTTTCAGATGGATTGTGCAAGGGAGTAGGTGAAGTATAGTGATTACCTTGAGAGGAATGTTAAATATATGGTATAATATTCTATAGGCTGATGCCTGAACATTGAAAATCTACAAAAGGAAAAATGACATGAGGGATGAGTATGGTATTGTAGTAACAATAATGGTGATTTCTTTATTCTTTAGTTGTGTATTAATGTTTTTTGTGAGTTTATTTAGGTAGTAATAGCTATCAAAATATTTTTATATAAGGTAGGTTTTCTAGGGAGAGTTCCTGAATTGTTTTTCAACTATATATTTCAGGACTCTCTCTCAGATTATTATTCCCTAGATTCTAATTGCAACTGCAACATATCTTTGATTTATTTAAATTAAGTAAATATACCTCATTAGGGGTACGATAGCCAAGCCTCTTACGGGGCCTGTTGTTCAATTCTT
>JBMNPD010000017.1:0-18843 GCA_050943415.1 Candidatus Dojkabacteria bacterium | reverse complement strand
TAACAGCTAAATTTGCAGGTCTAACAGCCTCTATAGTTATGAAAGTTGAGGGTAATTATTTGTTAAATGGTACTTCTTCTGCATGGACAGAGCAACCACAACTTACTGTTGGGACACCTAAGCATTTTGATGTTAATATTCCTTCTACTTTCTCTAAGTTATCCACAGATCCAAGGTTTACTATTACTCCTACCTCTGGGACAAGGGTAACAGTTAATCCTATATCTATAACAACAGCAGGTAATCCTGCTAATCTTACATTCACAACTCCAGCTGGGCAGAAGAAGACAATAATCTTTTTCATAAGATAAGTTGTAAGTTGCATTTAATGGAAAGGGGCATTAGCCCCTTTCTCTGTTAGTCTATTTTTTGTCTTTTGGTGATTCTTCTACATCCTTTGGAGTCTCTAGATATTGTTTTGATACATAGAGGTAGGGATGAAGAAAATAGTTTTGAAGCAGTTATTCAGTACAAGAATATTGCTAATATAAAAGGAAAATGGGACGTATTAGTAGAGGCAGCAGGAGGAATAGATAATACTTTCAAGGATCATATTAAAGATTTTATTAAGTTGGTATAGTAATTATTTTTGAAATACACATTTATCTGTTTTTAATTCATATCCAACTGGACAGTCTTTTTGTTGTTCTGTTTTCTCTACTTTTATACAGTTACTATTTTTAAGTGTAAATCCACTGTCGCAAGAATATTTATTGATCTTGTTTGCTTTTGTATAACAATCTCCTTTGTAAGAAACCATATCTGCAGGACATGAATATGTTGTTTCAGAATCAATTCTTGCATAGTAGCACTTATTATCTGCAAAGTATGAACTTTCAGGATCCTCACCACAATTTTCGCCTTTTCTCTCACGTGTGTAGCAGTAGTAAAGTGTTTTTATCTCAACTTGATATATTGTTCCCATTGGACATCTTTGAGTAGGTTCTGCTTTCTGTTTGTATGTACCGCATGGACCATCTGGACCTACCTCTACTGTTCCATCTGGGCATACCAAATTACTTGATGCAGGTTTTATTGTCTCTTTCTTACATATATCATTTTCAATTTCATATCCTCCTGGACAATATACTGTTGGTTCTAGTTCTTTTATTTCATCTTTCTCTTCAGAAATTTTTTCTTTCTCTCCTTTACTATCAATATTCTTCTGCTTGTTTGTAAACATTATGAACAGTAATAGTAATATTATGATAAATAGTAAAATAATTATACCAAGTGTGAGTTTTCGCTCTTTTGCATTGTGAGAAGTTTTTCCTTCTTGTTTGGGGTTCTTTTCTTTTTCCATAAAAATATGTTTAAAAAGTTATATAACACCCTTTTTTCTTCTTTAATATACCAATTCTAGAAATGGAGTACAAGAACTTAGAGTTCTCCTTTTGTGTTAAAATACAATATGAATTTAGTAAAGAACGGTAAAGATAGATTCCTAGCCATAGACGCAAATGCCATAGTACATAGAGCATTTCATGCATATCCGTCATCTCTTCAAACAGAAGACGGTTTACAAGTAAATGCAACCTACGGTTTTACAGTCATGCTAATGTCAGCATTAGAACTCTTCGATCCCAAATATGTTCTTTGTTCATTTGATACAGCGAAACCTACTTTTAGACATACTGAATTTGCTGACTACAAAGCTACTAGAAAGCCAACAGACCAATCACTCATTGATCAATTTCCAATGGTTGAGGAAATATTAAAAGCATTCAACATTCCAATATTGAAAAAAGAAGGATATGAGGCAGATGATATTCTTGGAACAATATCTAGGTTGGTTAAAGAAGGAAAGTGGTGTAATGAAAATATTGAATTGTATATACTAAGTGGAGATAGAGACCTTTTACAGCTAGTAGGAGGAAATGTAAAAGTATGTCTTCCAGCAGGAAACTTCAAAAATCTTGTAGCATACGACAGAGAAGAAACATTCAAACATCTTGGCTACTACCCAGAACAAGTCATTGACTTCAAAGCAATAGCTGGGGATTCATCAGACAACATACCTGGTATTAAAGGAGTAGGAGCAAAGAGTGCAGTTGAACTTCTTAGCAAATACGGTTCATTAAACAAGATATATGAGAATTTGAAAGATCTAAAACCAAGACAAGCAACTCTTTTTCAAGAAGGTATTGAACAAGCTGAATTAAGTAGAAAGTTAGCAACCATAGATCAACATGTAGATATTTCAATATATTTAGAAGATTGTATATTAAGAGATTTTGACAAAAATCAAGTTACGCAAGTATTTAAAAAATATGCATTTAAATCACTCATTAATAGGTTGGATAAACTAAAAGATGATGAGCAGAAGATAGATAGTATGCAATTAGATATATTCTCTACACCAGTAGAAGAAGTGATATGGAGTAGTTCAGAAGAAATCAATTCATATTTGAAAGATTGTAAAAAAACAGTATCTGCATATATTGATGTTAATGAATCTGCAACAGGTGAAAAATATATGATGATTAGAGGGTACAAAGCAAGTGGAGAGAGTAAAGACTTTGTATGTAAGGAAGCTGAATGTAAGATACTGTTGGACAACGAAGTTCTTACATACTCTTTTGAAAACTCTGTCGCTCAGTATGATCTAAGTAAAGATGTGAAAATACATGATATTAATCTTTTTGCTCACTTAATTAATTCTGAAAGCAGAGGATATTCATTAAAAGATTTAACATTTAACTACGCTCAGAATGTTCTTCCAGAGAAGATTTTTCCTGCAAAGATGGAAGAGGTTTTAACTGCTGTAGAAGAGGTTAAGTTGAAGCAACTACAGGTTGCGGACAAGATAGAATTGTATGACTATACGAAAGAGAGTCTTAATAACTTTATGGGTATTCACGAGAAATATTTTGAAAATGTTTTGCAAAAGATAGAGATACCTATTGCACAGATATTACATAAAATGGAGAGTAGAGGAATATGTGTAGATGTTGATTGGCTAAATAAACTTGAACAGAAACTCTCTAAAGAAATTACGGAATTAAAAAATGATATCTTTGAAACGATAGGTCATGAATTTAACATTAATTCACCAAAACAGCTGTCAGATGTTCTTTTTAACGAACTAGATTTGCCAGCTAACAAGAAAGGCTCTACAAGAGAATCTGTTTTGGAAGAGTTGAAGGAGTATCATCCTGCTGTTGAAAAAATATTGAAATACAGGGAGCTAAACAAGATACTGAGTACATATGTTTTACCAATACTTGATTTGGTTAAAGACGGACAAAACAGTATTCATACAGATTTTAAACAAACAGGTACTACTTCTGGTAGATTCTCTTCTGTTAATCCGAATCTACAAAATATTCCAGCACAGGGAGAGTGGGCTGAGAATATACAGAAGGCTTTCGTTGCTAGGGAAGGATATAGATTCTTAGGAGTAGATTACTCTCAGATGGAGTTGAGAATTATGGCTCATTTAGCAAATGATGACCTTTTAATTAAGGACTTTGAAGATGGGATAGATATTCACAGGGCAACAGCTAGTAGAGTTCTTGGGAAGGATGTAGATGATATTACTAAAGAGGAGAGGAGTTTGGGAAAGACTGTTAATTTCGCAATTCTTTTTGGACAAACACCTTTTGGTTTGGCTAGGTTGTTACATATTGATGTAAATGTTGCTTCTGGGTATATTCAAAACTATTTTGCACATTATGTTGGAGTGGAGGAGTATATTAGGGGTTTAGAAAAAGAGGCTTACAAGAAGGGTTATGTTCAAACTATGTTTGGTACTACGAGGCATATACGGGGACTTTCTTCAAAGAATTTTAGAATTTTGAAAGCTGCACAGAGAGAGGCTGTTAATATGCCGATTCAAGGTAGTGAGGCTGATATTATGAAGCTGGCTATGGTTAAGATAGATGAGTTGATAATGAAAGAGTTTAAAGATGAGGCACATATATTATTACAGATTCATGATGAGTTAATTTTTGAAGTAAAAGAAGAAAGAATTGATGAATTTGAAAAGAAAGTAGAGGATATTACAAAGAATGTAGTATCACTTAATGTACCTCTAGATGTTAATTCATCACAAGGTAAGAATATGGGGGAGTTGGGGTAGGGTGATACAATTTGTGCCTTGTACTAATAGAAGAGAAAGTGCTATAGTTATCATACTAATTACTTTATACTTTATTACTTTAATATGGATAAAAACATTCAAGAGGAGTTCCAAACCTCTCTAAAAAATGGAATGGTTACAGGTTCCCTTAAGTTTTCTAACAAGTTTGTATCACAAATACAGCTATATTCTGTTACAAAGGAGTGGGAGAGAGAAGACAAAGGTTTAATCTATGCTAGTATTAGACCTGATGGTTCTGACTTTATCGCATTAGATTTCAGATATGATGAGAGTGTAAAAAACGAGGAATACAAAAGTATTTTATACAACTTCTTTAAACCTCTTTTTGAAAAGAAGCTAGGAGGGGATTATATCCAAGCTTGGAGTATAAGTAGAGAGTCTGTACTAATTAAATAATCAAGAGAAAGTACAATGTCTAATTTGTATGTATAATATTCTCAATCAGATACTTAAATAAAGTATCTTTACCATTAAGTAATTCATAAGGAAAGGGGGAAACCATAATATCCGGTTTGAAAGATTCTCCTAATTTGTAATTCTTAAATATAAAGATTTTAGTAGAAACAAAAACCTGTATCTTAGAGTTAGGCAATGTAAAACTTCTGGGTTGTCCATAATGAGTAGGATTACCATGAGGAATCTCTCCAAGAGTAACCACATTTTTCAAGATTGCAAGTTGGACTAAATTGTAGATTGCAGAAGAGTATGTTTTGACATTAACTAAAACATACACCTTAATATTATTCTTGTTCCTTTTAATATATCGTGTAAGTGGGTCAAGAAGATCCGAATCACCTCCCATATTATCTCTTAGGTCTATAATCAAATTTTTTCTGTTATATTTCTTAATATCTCGTACTACTTCACTCATTTTGTAATCTTCTCTTTTTTCACATTCATTGTATTGAAAATAAGTTGTATCTAAATCAGGCAAATCTTTAATCCGATACATCTCCTGTTTATCCAATGTCCAATCTAATTCCTTTATAGTCTCATTTATATGGATAAGGTTAACGCTGTTGTGAACAGCTGACATCTTAACAGTAGTTACTTTTGAATCTTTCTCTAATGTCAATATACACTTATTACCTTCAGTAATACCAAAGTAATTAAGAATTTTTGGTTGAAACAAGTTCATAGGAATGTAACATTGGAGAGATACCTCATTCTCTATTGAAATTATTGGAGATAGTAACTTCTCGACTTCTTCCATTGGAAAATTGCTGATACATAACAACTTGGAGCCAAGTAAGTGTAGATATTTCTTAGTTGTATGGACAACATAGTATCCATCTGCTATATATTCAACTCTGATGGGAAAACTTAAAGATCCTAGAATATCTTCAGAATAACCTATGCCTGTATGTCCATCATTTATACGTGACAAAAGTATTGATAACTTCATACCGAATTCATAAAGACTCATAGGTTTATCAGTGTTTTTAAGCTCCTCTATATATGAGAAGAAGTCTTTTTTCTTAAGATATCTGAAAGGATTAGGATGTTTCTCTACCAATTTCTTCTTCAGAAATTTAATATCCTCCTCTACTTCAATAGAATTTAAAGTTTTCATAATGGCTGATTATATAATCTTTTTAGTATAATATCTTTATACTACACATTTTTCTGTACTTTTGCTTTATCCCTTTTGATTAATTTGACACGAGACAATAAATGTTTTACATTATATTTAAATAATTTATTAAGATATATAAAGATGGAGAATCCACATAGTGGTTACCATGAGGGGTGGGAGGATGCACCTGCAGAAAAACCTCAATATGACCAGGATGCTCATATCAAAGCTATTGATAGAGAAGATGGTGAGCCTATTGAGAAGAGTCCTATACAGGTCGGTGTTGAAATTGGCAAGGCTCTTTGTAATGAGTGTATGCCAGCAGGAAACAATTATGGTACAGTAGAGGAACTGTATGAAGCAATGGGACAGAAATGCGAAGAGTATAATGCAAAGGAGCAGTTTACATGGCGTCATATTTCTCCTTGGGAATATAATCAAGAGAATAAGTCTCTTCGTCATTCTACAACATCAGGGAGAATGGAAATTTTGCTAAAAGACGATGATTTAAATATCTCTTTGTATTCACCTAAGCATGCTTCTGGTGAGGATCCTTACTATCAATTATCTGTAAAAGGAGGAAAACTTTATTCTACACTTATTAATCCAGAGATCGTTGAGAGTGGTGAAAGATCTGATAGATTGTTCCATGTCCCTGAGTTTATAGCTGAATCTATTCCCTTGACTAAGATTCTTGATGCTTCTGATGGTGAGACATGTGATGTTCTAATCGAAGCTTCAAAGGACTATTATGATGGTGAAATAGCATATAGAAAAGATGAAATAGATAGGCTTCCAAGTTTACAAGATAAAAGGAAGGAAATAGATGACTATGTAGCTAATAGGTTACAGTCACAGTCATAATTTTGACAATACACCGAGGACTGTTAGTCCTCGGTTCTGTGTTTTTAATATGCAAAGCAGTGAACAAAAAAACATGTCTACCCTGTCTGTTTTTTTAGGAGCTTTAAGCTTACTACTTGGTTTCTCCCTTATATATATACTGATTAAAAGTAGGAGCAAGGATGAAAAAGATATGTCTTCAAATAACCGTTTATCTGTTAAAAATGTAGATTTCAAACTTCATGACAGACAGAGTGAAATCTTAAAACTTGTTAGAAAGAAAAAAGAACTTACTCCGTCTGAAATATATCAATCTCAACCAGATGTATCTACTAGAACTCTTCGTAGAGATATGAATGTTTTAATAAATGCAGGACTTGTTAGACAAGAGGGCAATACGAAATCAACTAAATATACATACATAGGGTAATGTGAAATTCATAGAAGTTGCTAAAACATTTAAACGATAGGAACAGATTAACTCTCATCATATAGTTACTAGTATACTTGCTGAATTCTACAAAAACTAAAAAATGAATGGGAGATCTTTCCATATCTAGTATTTGGTAAAATCTCTCCACCTTTTGTTGCTAAAGAATTTAATATTAGAAAACATAAATTATTCCTTTCATGTTAAGAGTTTTCTTCTACCTTAAAGGTAGGCTTTTATGATATTATTAGCTATGGCAAAAATCTCTTTTAGAAAAGTTAGTGAAATACTTGAGAAGATAGAGCAAACTCCTTCTAGGAATGAAATAACTGAGATATTGGCAGACTTCTATAAACAGCTAGAAACCGAAGATGCAGAGATACTCTCATACCTAATACTTGGAAGAATTGCACCTCCTTTTGTAGCTATGGAATTCAACTATTCAGAAAAAAGTCTTGTAAATCTATTAAGCTCATACACCAAAGTAAACAATCTAAACATAGATATCGCGACTACAAGAGAAGAAACAGGGGATATAGGTGAGACGGTTGTGCAATTTGTTACAGAAAGTAAATTCAAATCAACAAACAAAACTCTGTTAGAAACATACGAATTACTCTGGCAGATAATGAATATAACAGGAACGGGGTCTGTGGATAGAAAGAATGCTTTGGTATTAGAAACATTAAAAACATTCTCACCACTAGAAGCAAAATATTTCGTAAGAGTAATTTGTGGAGAACTTAGATTTGGAGTAAATGCTAAAACATTACTAGATGTGTTTTCTTTTGTAGTAAGTGGTGACAAAAGCTTGCGTGAAGAGTTGGATAGGGCGTACGGTGTTAGAACAGATATAGGGTATATATGTTCCCAGATAATGAATTCTACACAAGAAAAGGTGATGTCGAAGTTACAAGGTCTTTCACTTTTACCAGGTGTTCCTGTATTAGTTAGGTTAGTAGAGAGAGTGGGCTCTTTTGATGAAGTGTTTGAAAGGTTTAAGATGCCAATATTAGTTCAACCAAAATTTGACGGATTGCGTTGTCAGATTCATAAGTATCAAGAGAAAGATGATCCTACTAAGGATATTGATGTAATATGGGAGCAATATCTACCCAAAGAAGAGAAGGGGCTTTTTGCTACTGAAAGTAATGGTACTGTGGTTAAGCTTTTTACTCGTAATTTAGAAGATGTGACAGAGATGTTCCCAGAAATAGTGGAGTCTGCAAAAAAGATGAAATATGATTCTTTTGTTCTTGATTCTGAAGCTTTAGGATACCGAGATGGTAAGTTTCTCCCTTTTCAAGAAACAATGCAGAGAAGGAGAAAATATGATGTTAGTACAGTACAACAGGATATACCTGTTAAAGCAATGTGTTTTGATGTGTTGTTTTTGAATGGTGAAGATTTGTCTCAAAAAGATACGTCAGAAAGGATAGACATTTTGGAAAACTTAGATATGAAAGGAGAGGTAGATAGGTGTCTAACAGAGAGTGTAAATGATATGGAGGGTCTGGAAAGAGTGTTTGATAAAAATATTGAGAATGGAAATGAAGGGGTGATTGTTAAAAGTGGTATAGGACAGTATCTACCAGGAGTGAGAAATTATGAATGGATTAAGCTAAAGAAATCTATGATTAATGCTCTTGTTGATACGGTAGATCTTGTTTGTGTAGGGTACTACAGAGGATCTGGTAGGAGATCAAAGTTAGGAGTAGGTGCTGTTTTAGGTGCTTTGTATAATGCAGAGACAGATATGTATGAGGGCATATGTAAGGTGGGTACAGGATTTACAGATGAATTATTAGAAAAAATTAAAGAGCAGCTTGATAACATGGACGCAGAGGAAAAACCTCAAAATATTCTCTGTCCAGATTCATTAATTCCTGATGTTTGGGTATATCCAGAAATAGTATTTACAGTTGAAGCAGATGAGATTACAAAGAGGTTGTCAGGGGAGGATATAGGAGGGGGACTCTCTTTAAGGTTTCCAAGGTTGATAG
This sequence comes from Candidatus Dojkabacteria bacterium, assembly GCA_050943415.1. Taxonomy (GTDB): domain Bacteria; phylum Patescibacteriota; class Dojkabacteria; order SC72; family SC72; genus UBA5232. The sequence continues at coordinate 9,889 of JBMNPD010000017.1, read as the reverse complement.
AATGGAATAGGGATAAAAGTGCAAATGATGCTACAACTGTTAAGGAATTAAAGGAAATGCACAAGATGAGGAAACAGGTCTAATATTCAACTGAAAAGTTTTTTAATTTAGTGTATATTGAAATATAAGATAAGATATTATTGAAAATATACTTATGAAAAAATGTTTCTCAATACTTTTTCTTGTACTATGTTCCTTTTTTGTTACTACTACTAAATCCTTGGCAGTAGATGCTTCGTTGCCCTGCTCTGAAGCGGAGAAGTATGGAAAGATAGATAGGAGTTTAAGTGTATATATTGATGAGAGTAACAATCCTTTGAATTGTGTATATGAGAATAGGAAAGAAGCGTTGGAAAATTTTAAAAAGAATAACAAAAACTTTGTAGGTACTATCTCTTCAGTTTATGGATTAAATGAATTGAACGAGAGTAGTTTAGATATTTATATTAGCAAAGCTAATATGATAAATGGAGAGATAACAGGTTACAATAATGAGATTTTAGATTTCAATTTGTTCTACAATGTGTATGGGAATAATGAAAGGAATCAGACAGTATTGGAGTTTGTTTCTGAAAAATATAACGGATATTTAACACCAGAAGAAATTAATGAAATATTACCATATATGCCAGAATACTCTCCTATATATGCTAAATACGGTTCTGCTGTCAAAGGAGCAAAAGATGAAGCATCTAAAGCGTTGGAAGGGATAGAAAGTCATACGGTTACTGCACCGTCAAAGATGAGTGTAGATCAGTTCATAGAAGATGTAGTTGGGGCAGTTAAAGTAGTTTTTCGCATTATAGGGGGATTGCTAAAAGGATTAGCATACATATTTATACAAGGGTCGTCCTAAAAAGAATTATTCTAAAATATCAAGATTTTTCATCTTACAGTACTGTATAAATTTTTCGTTCCATAATTTGCTGTTCTGTTTTAGATCTCCATTTGTAGTTTTGTTAATATATTGTATAAAGTCGCAGTGGTAATCAAAAGCATCCCTAAATGTGTAGATAAGCAAATTGCTCCATTCTATACATTTTTTATGATATTCACTATTTAAATATTCTTTTTTCAACATATTGTAATCATAGTTGAAAACCCTATGTGAAAACGAGATATTATCCCCATCTATTTCTAAAATACCGTATATTGAAGCTGGATTACCGTTGACAGGAGAGCCAGCACTACCAGCATTGATAAACAATTTACCTTTATATCTCTTACAAAACGGCATATGCGTGTGTCCTGTTATATAAATATCGGCATTGTATTTATTAATTAAAGTATCGAATATATTGTAACTATCTTCCCAAATAGCTTCTCTAACATTTTTATGAGAACCGTGTGAAAAATATACTTTTTTCTCTGCTAAAGTAATTACTTTGAAAATAGGCAATGATCTTAAAAATTCTAGATTCTCCTTTGTGATATTGTCGTATGAATACTGCATAGATTTGAATTGATTCAAATCTTTCCAAGAACTGCCATCGTATGTAGCAACAGAAACTTCTCTGTTACCTGCAACAATATTTGAATTAATCGAACGTATAGCTTCTAGAACATCATTATCCTTAAAACCATCAGTAATGTAATCTCCACAGAAAACATATTCGTCAATATTCTCTTTCCTTAACTTATTTAGAATCTCCTCGAGAGCAATATAGTTACTGTGAATATCACTAAGTATCCCTATCTTCCTCATAATTCGAATTATATCATGTGCTTTGCATCACCATATGCTACAATAATTATACGAAAATGAAACTAGGATTTGACAACGAAAAATATGTAAAGATCCAGAGTAAAAATATCCTTAAGCGCACTAAACTTTTTGACAAACTTTATCTGGAAGTGGGAGGAAAACTTTTCGATGATACGCATGCGGCGAGAGTGCTACCAGGTTTTCAAGCAGATTCGAAAATAAAGATGCTGAAAGAGTTGAAAAATGATTTAGAAGTAATTTTTTGTATAAATGCAGGTGATATTGAGAAAAACAAGGTGAGAGATGAATATGGAATTACATACGATATGGAGGTGATTAGGTTGATAAATAGCCTGAAAGAGATGGGTTTTCATATTAATTCCGTTGTTGTAACTCTTTATGAAAATCAACCGACTGTAGACAAATTCATTGAAAAATTGAAAAGGTATAAGATTAAGACGTATATTCATCGTTTTACGAAAGGGTATCCTACGGATATAGATACTATTGTGAGCAAGGACGGATACGGTGCTAATCCATATATTAAAACAAGTAAGAAGATTGTGTTGGTAACGGCTCCAGGTCCAAGTTCTGGAAAGTTGGCGACCTGTCTGTCTCAGTTATACCATGAGCATCTTATGGGCAATGATGCTGGGTATGCAAAGTTTGAGACGATGCCTGTGTGGGATTTGCCTCTTAAACATCCTGTAAATATGGCTTATGAGGCTGCAACTGCTGATCTGGAGGATAGTAATATGATTGATTACTTTCATCTTGAAGAGTATGGGGTGCAGGCAATAAATTACAATAGAGATATTGAAGTGTTTCCGATATTGAAAACGATACTTCATCGTATTACTGGAAAAGATATTTACAAATCTCCTACAGATATGGGGGTAAATATGATAGGGGAATGTATAACTGATGATGAAGTGGTTAGGGAGGCTTCGGAAAAAGAGATTGTTAGGAGGTATTTTAATGAAATGTGTAATTACAAAATTGGTTTGGCTGATTTCAAGACACCTGAGAGAGTAAAGAAGTTAATGAACGAATTGGGGATAGATGAGAATTATTTGGATGTTGTAAAGCCTGCTTTGGAAAAGTCTAAAAAGGAGAAGAAGCATGTGGTTTCTTTGAAGTTGCCAAATGGAAAGATTATTACGGGGAAAGAGACTGAGCTGTTAAGTTCTGCTAGTAGTGTTGTTTTGAATGCAATGAAAGAGATGTCTGGGATACCTGACAATATTGATTTACTCTCTCCGTCAATTCTAAAACCTATGTTGGAATTGGTTCCTAAGAGCGTTATGGGCCAAAATAGTCCTTTGAATTTGGAGGAGGTTTTGATTGCTTTGAGTATTTCTTCAGTAACTAATCCTACAGTAGAAGAGGGTTTGAGAAGTATTAAGGATCTAAAGGGTTGCGAGGCTCACTCTACATATATCCTGCATAATGGAGATTTGAAGATGCTGAAAAATCTAAAAATTACACTCACTTGTGAGCCTGAGTACTATTCGAACAGGATAGATTACGATATTTAACTCTTCTGTTGTCTTGTAGTGTATTAACAAATGTTAAACATGTAGTGCTAATGCCTCTTTGGAAGAGGTTATATGTCTACCTTAAAGGTAGAATTTAGCCCTTGCATGATATTAATTTGTATGCTATGATTCTTGGCACGAGTTTGGGATGAACAAAAAGATACAGGTTTCCTCTTAGAAAATCTTTTCTAAAGAACCCTTTTCAGTGTGTTTAGTGAGTTATCGATAGTATCATTTATACTCGGCTCATTAAAAGTTGAAGAGTGACAGGAAGTCTAAATCTTTTATAGACTTTCTAAATAATGTGTGATTGGTTCACACAATTCATTTAGTCAGATGATAAATCCAACTTTTATACTGGTTGGTCTTCTGCTTATGCAGTTGTAAGTTAAGTATATTTTTCAATGAGAGCTTGATCATAGCTCAGGATGAACGTTGGCTGTGTGCCTAAGGTATGCAAATCGAACGGTCCTATTGAATTTCTTGAGACTTCGGTTGAAAGTTTTTCTTCTTTGGATAGTGGTAAACGGGTGAGTAACATGTGGATTATCTGCCTTGAAGTCGGGAATAGCTCATCGAAAGATGGGATAATACTCGATGGTCTTACATTTCTTTATGTTTTGTAAGTAAAGCTCCGGCGCTTCAAGAGGAGTCCGCATCCTATCAGCTTGTTGGTAAGGTAATGGCTTACCAAGGCTAAGACGGGTAGCTGGCGTGAGAGCGCGGTCAGCCACCATGGAACTGAGACACGGTCCATACTCCTACGGGAGGCAGCAATTAGGAATCTTGCGCAATGGGGGCAACCCTGACGCAGCGACACAGTGTGGAGGAGGAAGGTCTTCGGATCGTAAACTCCTTTTATGAGGGAAGAATAGATGACGGTACCTCATGAATAAGCACCTGCTAACTACGTGCCAGAAGCATCGGTGATGCGTAGGGTGCAAACGTTATCCGGATTTATTGGGTGTATAGAGATGCGTAGGTGTCTCTGTAAGTCTTTAGTTAAAGACCACGGCTCAACCGTGGAGAAGCTTTGGAAACTACAGGGATTGAGACAGGAAGAGGCGAATGGAATTCCCAGTGGAGCGGTGAAATGCGTTGATATTGGGAGGAACATCAGTGGCGAAGGCGATTCGCTGGTCCTTGTCTGACACTAAGGCTCGAAAGCGTGGGTAGCAAAACGGATTAGATACCCGTGTAGTCCACGCCGTAAACTTTGGACGCTAGGTGTTTGGTACAACTATCTAACTCTTCGGAGATAGATGGAAGTATTGAGTGCCACAGCTAACGCGTTAAGCGTCCCACCTGGGAAGTACGGCCGCAAGGCTAAAACTCAAATGAATTGGCGGGAACCCGCACAAGCGGAGGAGCGCGTGGTTTAATTCGACGGTAATCGAAGAACCTTACCAGGGTTTGAAATGTATCTGCATGCCTTATGAAAGTTCGGCAGCCTTCGAGGGTGATACACAGGTGCTGCATGGCCGTCGTCAGCTCGTGTCGTGAGATGTAGGGTTAAGTCCCGAAACGAGCGCAACCCCTATCCTATGTTACAAGTGTCTTAGGAAACCGCCTCGGTAAAACGGGGAGGAAGGTGGGGATGACGTCTGGTCCGCATAGCCCTTATGTCCTGGGCTACACACGCGCTACAATGGCCAATACAGCGGGAAGCCAAGCCGCAAGGCGGAGCTGATCCTCAAAATTGGTCTCAGTTCGGATTGAGGTCTGAAACTCGACCTCATGAAGTTGGATTCGCTAGTAATCGTGAATCAGCCATGTCACGGTGAATACGTTCTCGGGTTTTGCACACACCGCCCGTCAAGCCATGGAAGTAGGTGATACCCGAAGGTGTTTTATCCCTTGTGGATGGAATGACGAAGGTAACGCTTATGACTGGGGTTAAGTCGTAACAAGGTAGCCGTAGGGGAATCTGCGGCTGAATTACCTCCTTTCTAAGGAGTTAACCAGACTTTCCTGTCACTTTTTAGCTTTTAATAGCTAGTTCTTTAAATATGTACTGGGATGGGCGTATAGCTCAGCTGGTTAGAGCGCAGTCCTGATAAGACTGAGGTCCCAAGTTCGATTCTTGGTACGCCCACCAGATTCGAGTAGTGGGCCTGTAGTTCAGTTGGCTAGAACGCTTCATTTGCAATGAAGAGGTCAGGAGTTCGACTCTCCTCAGGTCCATTTATTATCAGAAAAAGAAGAGAAATCTTCAATTTCTGTGTACAAGATGTTATGTATACTTCCACTATTGAGGTAGGTCCAATTATTGTAGTGAAGTTCATAATATTTTTAGTTGCACATTTAAAACTGAATAGAAAGTAATTTCAATTAAGCGAACAAAGAGCATATGGCGAATGCCTTGGCGCAAAAGACCGATGAAGGACGTAGTAGGCTGCGATAAGCCTCGGGTAGCTGTCAAACAAGCTTTGATCCGAGGATTTCCGAATGGGGTAACCCAATTAGATTTATACCTAATTATCTTACAGTGAATTCATAGCTGTATTGATGGAAACGCAGGGAAGTGAAACCTCTCAGTACCTGCAGGAAAAAAGAACAAGAGTTTATTCCCTTAGTAGTGGCGAGCGAAACGGGAAGAGCCTAAACTCATATCGTGTAAGAGGGATATGAATCATGATTCGCGTTGCGATGATTGAGGATTTGAACTCGCAGGTTGCTACTCGTGCGATATGGGTGTTGTAAGGATTATATGGATTGGTAGCAAACAATCCGAGGAGTTACAAAATCTTATTTTAGTAGAAAATATCTGGAAAGATATGCCATAGAGAGTGATAGCCTCGTATATGAAAAGATAGGATCTCCTTCTTAATTTCTTAAGTACCACGGAACACGTGAGATTTTGTGGGAATCTGCCAAAACCACTTGGCAAGGCTAAATATCTTTTGCGACCGATAGTGAATTAGTATAGAGAGGGAAAGGTGAAAAGTACCCCTGTTAGGGGAGTGAAATAGTAACTGAAACCGTATGCTTACAAACAGTCGGAGCCAGTATATCTGGTGACGGCGTGCCTATTGAAGAATGACCCAGTGAGTTCGTTGTGTGTGGCAAGGTTAACCATGTTTATTGGGGAGCCGAAGCGAAAGCGAGTCCGAATAGGGCAACTTGAGTCACATGCACGAGACCCGAAACCAAGTGATCTAGCCATGAGCAGGGTGAAGTTGTGAGAAATCATGATGGAGGCCCGAACTCTTTAATGTTACAAAATTATGAGACGACTTGTGGTTAGCGGTAACATGCCAAACGAACTTGGTAATAGCTGGTTCTCCTCGAAATAGCTTTAGGGCTAGCGTTGTAATTTAAAGTTTGGGGGTAGAGCACTAATTGAATCTGGGGCCCGAAAGGGTACCCAGTTCAGTTAAACTCCGAATACCATTCCGAATATTACAGCAGTCAGAGTCAGGGATCTAAGTTCCTGTGCTCGAAAGGAAAACAGTCCAGATCGTCAAATAAGGACCCTAAATTCTACCTGAGTGGCAAAGGAAGTGAAATTTCTCAGACAGCTAGGAGGTTGGCTTAGAGGCAGCCATCCTTTAAAAAATGCGTAAAAGCTTACTAGTCAAGAGATTTTGCACTTAAAATTAACGGGGCTGAAGGTAGATTCCGAAGTTGCGGATTTGTTTAGTTCTTCGGAACTAAATGAGTGGTAGAGGAGCGTTCTATATATGACCAACTTAGCAGTTGGTAAAAAGCTGTGAAGGTGACCCGTAAGGCGTTGCTGGAGCATATAGAAGTGAGAATGCTGGGATGAGTAACGTAAAGCAGGTGAAAACCCTGCTCGCTGAATGTCTAAGGTTTCCATGGCTATGTCAGTCAACCATGGGTTAGTCGGTCCTAAGGGGAGGTTGAAAAGCGTACCCGATGGATAACAGGTTAATATTCCTGTACTACTAACATTTGAAATGGAATTAGGAGATTGAGGTGGCAGGCCCCTTATCGATTTGGGGTGTAAACAACAAGTGAGTTTCTCTAGGAAAATCCGGAGAGATGTTTCTGCTTCGGCAGATGTACATGAGTTGTGATGCAAAGGTGACCTTCGGGAATCCGATCTGTCTTATTAATCTTCCAGGAAAAGTTTCTATCATTAATCACTTCGGTGGTTGTAAAGAATGTTTGTATCCGTACCGCAATCCGACACTGGTGGACTTGTGTAAATGCACTAAAGCGTACGAGTGATGCATTGTTAAGGAATTCGGCAAATTAACCCCGTACGTTCGCAAGAAGGGGGACTTCCCATCATAAGTTTTTAATTTGTGGTGATGGAAGTGGCACAGAATAGGGAAGGACGACTAGTTACCAAAACTACAGGTGCTTGCAAACTCGTAAGAGGATGTATAAGTGCTGACACCTGCCCAATGCCAGAAGGTTAAAATAATACGTTAGCTCTCTGCTGGATGCACTTCGGTGCTTCAGTGGTTGCGAAGCGTAGAGTTGAAGCCCTGGTCAATGGCGGCTGTAACTATAACGGTGGTAGATAAATATCTACTGAAATATTTTATATATTTTGGTTTTGCTACTAGATATTGGGCCGTTTTAAAATTTAGCTATATGCTGGAACACCCTAAACGGTATGAGTACCAAAGTGTAACAATCTCATACTTAAAGGAAAATCAGCAGGAAAGACTTGCTTATCAAACCTATTTTTACTGAACAACTGAAATGGTTTCTCTCTGGATTTATTGATGGCGAGGGAAGCTTTTGTCTTAATATAAAGAGAAGACAAAATGTGAGATACGGCTTTAGAATTGAGCCAGCTTTTTATGTTTATCAACATGAAAAGAGTATCTATATTCTCGAATTATTAAGAAAGATGTTTGAATGTGGAAGTATCCATAGAAAAACATCACCATACAATGTTTTTACATATCAGATTTCTGGTATTAAACCTTGTTATGAAAAAGTAATTCCTTTCTTTGATAAATATCCATTGATTGTAAAATCAAAAACCTTTGAGATATTTAAAGAAGGTGTTGATTTTATGTATAGAAAAGAACATCTTACTAAAGAAGGCTTCCTTCATTTAGTAGATTTAGCATATGAGATAAACCAACAAGGAAAAGGTAAAAAATGGGAAAAAGAAGATATTGTTGCAAGAATCCTCAGAGACTAAACGCTAAACACAGATACTCTGTGAAGATATAGTCCGACCCCTGCAGTGATGTAGGGAGATACACTGAAGTGTATCCGCCTAGAAATAGGTCATCTAAGTAAACATCATGCTTAGATAAAAGTAACAGGAATGCCTAAGGTAGCGTAATACCTTGTCACTTAATTAGTGACTTGCATGAAAGGTGTAACGATCTTTCCTCTGTCTCAACAATGCGCTCGGTGAAATTGAAATGGCTGTGAAGATGCGGCCTACCTATACCAGGACAAAAAGACCCCGTGGAGCTTTACTTCAGCTTTGCATTGGAATAATGTTTCGGATGTATAGAATATGTGGGAGACTTTGAAATCATTTCGTCAGGAATGGTGGAGTCGACAGTGTAATACCACTCTTTTGGGATTTTATTTCTAACAGTGTCCATTATCTGGATTCTAGACAGTGCATGGTAGGAAGTTTGACTGGGGCGGTTGCTTGCTAAAGAGTACCGCAAGCGCACTAAGGTCTCCTCAACCCGGATGGAAATCGGGTGAAGAGTGCATAAGCATAAGGAGGCTTTACTGTGAGGGAGACATCCCGATCAGTTACGAAAGTAGGTTTAAGTGACCCTTTGGTTGCGCGTGGAAGCGCCATTGTTTAACGGAGATAAGCTACCCCGGGGATAACAGGCTAGTCTTGCCCGATAGTTCATATTGACGGCAAGGTTCGGCACCTCGATGTCGGCTCGTCGCATCCTGGGATTGGATAAGATCCCAAGGGTTGGACTGTTCGTCCATTAAAGCGGCACGCGAGCTGGGTTCAGACCGGCGTAAGCCAGGTCGGTCTCTATCCGGTATAGGCGTTGTATATTTGAGGGATTCGACCCCTAGTACGAAAGGATCGGGGTGTGGCAACCCCTGGTTTACCAGCTGTTCTATCAAGAGCATCGCTGGGTAGCTAAGTTGTTGTTGGATAAGCACTGAAAGCATATAAGTGCGAAGCCTGCCCCAAGATTAAATATACTTGTGTGACTTGATCACACGTGAGGTCCGTGGGAGACTACCACGTTGATAGGCTCTAGGTGTAAGTGTAGTGATATATTTAGCCAAGGAGTACTAATAGACCAAAAGCTTTTTTGAATATCTTTACTTTCTGTTCGGTTTTGAGTGTACAATGTACACCAGTCGCTCTTTAGAATTAAAGTCCTGAACCTCTTTCTTTGGAAAGGGGGTCAGGCAAGAGATATGTAAAAGCACATATTTGTTGCCTGGCGATTGTAGCAGAGTGGAACTACCTGATTCCATCCCGAACTCAGAAGTAAAACGCTCAAGCGCCGAAAATACTTAAACCTTTGGTTTTGGGAAGATAGGTTATTGCCAGGACTTTTTGAAATTGATAAACCCACTAGAGATAGTGGGTTTTTTTTAAAAGTTGAAAAACCACCAGCGTAGCTGGTGAGTGCGTTTTATAGCGTAGCGATAATCATAGGTGTTAAACTGGGTACATCCCAAGGAAAGGAGGTACCCGTATATGCATCATAAAACA
>JBMNPD010000015.1:0-19454 GCA_050943415.1 Candidatus Dojkabacteria bacterium | reverse complement strand
AGAAGTATATCAATTCTCACGGTAAACGTTTGAAAGATGTTCAACCAACATTGCGATTCCATTAGGTATAGCAGGCGATTCAGCCTGCAGGATAGATACCACCAGCATTGCGCTGGTGGTATTCATTGTGATAGCATTTATGGATAATAATATATTTACCTGCCCAATCATGTCAGAAAATTCAAAAGAAAAAACATCTATAAGTGTGAAGATAAGTAGAATTCAAAGATATTTGTTGTATATCTTACTCTTCACTTTACCAATATGTATTATTCCATTGCCTTGGGATTGGAATGAGATACCAATGTCTCTAGTTATTGTCTCTTTTACAACAATCATATTAGCATTGGAGTTAGTAAAGTTGATAAAGAGTGGAAAATTCTCAATAGTTAAAACATCTTTAGATCTTCCTGTTATTTTACTACTCCTTTCATACATATTATCTACAATATTCTCTAAAGACATAAACAGTAGTATATGGGGAGTAGATCATAGACTTGGTGATGGATTAATAATGTTTTTGACTGTTCTCTCTCTTGCTCTAATATCTAGATCTTTCTTGTCAGACCTTAGACATGTTAAATTACTCCTTTTTTCATTTACAGTAGGATTAATGGTGAGCAACGTTCTTAGTATTCTCTCATTTCTAGGTGTTAATGTTTGGTCAATACTTCCTGTGTACAAGAATATGTTTCAAGCAGGATTACCAGTCCTGCGAACAGGAAAAGTATATATTCTTACAAATACTGTAAGTTTGTTCATCTCTTTTGGTTTTATTGGTGAATATCTCATATCAAAAGGAAAGAAAAGTGTATTTTTAGTTTCATTAATCACAGCAATTATTTCTATAGTTGGAATAGGTATGTTCTCAATAGTTCAAGGAACAGGACTAATAATCTATCTTCTATTACTTTTTGTATTAGTAAATGTTTTTGTTTTCAAAAAGTTCAAACTATCGACAACTTCTTTTAGAAATATTTTGCTTGTGTTTCTATTTATTACACTAGGTATAGCAATACCGTTCTCACTCCTTCACATTCCTTCTTTTAGAGAAAGCTGGGTTCCTGAAGATTTCAAATTTGTGGGACAAGTATTCTTAGGCGTTGATCTATCTTGGGTAATAGCTTCATCAGTATTTGTCCAATCTGTAATAACGGCTTTCTTGGGTTACGGTGTAGATACATTCTCCATTGCATACAATATATTTAAACCTGCAACAACTACCTTACTACCTTACAGTTCTGTATCTTTCTACAATGCTGGTAGTGAAGTATTTACTAAATTTACAAATGGAGGTTTATTCTGGCTATTCTGTTGGGTTTTCCTAGGCTACTCCATTCTAAAATCTACACTTAACGATTTTAAGAAGTTAAGATTGAGTACCGATAAACTTAATTTATGGTATCTGTTAATAATTGATTCAATAACTATCCTAATATTCGGTTCTTCACTCTTTACTTCGTTCTCTGTGATTAATATCTTAGTTTTGATGTTAATGATCTCAGTGAGAGGTATTTTAAGAGAAGCTTTAAGTGATGGTAAAGAAGATAAATTTGTATTTAAGTTGTGGGCAGGAAATGTATCTAGCTCTTCTGAAGAAAAAACAAAATTTGGTAAAGCTAATATACTTTTCTCAGTCTTAATTCTTTTTACAACACTGTTTGTTCTTAAAACATGGGTTTGGAAATTAGTGTCAAATATGTATATGTTGAGAGCAGAGGCTTACTATTCTACTGAAAAAGAAAAACTTGATGATCCCAAAGTCTCATATGATGACAAGAAAGTGATTACAGACAGAATGGTTTCTTACTACAGTAATGCAGTTAAGTATGATTCTAGGAATCCATTAGCAAACAGAAAACTTGCACTAATGTATATGGATAAGGTTAATGTAGGAGTTAGAGAGTATCTTTCGGTAGAAGAAAATCAGAGAGACCAACAGTTAGCAAATGAAATAAATAGGCTTAAGAATTTTGCAATAGATTTGTCGAAGAAAAGTACAGATATATCTGAGAATATTTATGCTAACTGGGAGGCTAGAGCAAATGTATATATGGGACTTGTTGGTGTAGGTTACAATGATTTTATATACGACAGTGTTAATTCGTTGGAAAGAAGTATTGCTCTAAATCCATCTAACTACGAGTTGTATTTTAGTGAGGCTCAGATGAATATATTAAACAAGGATAAGGAAAAAGCATTAACATCACTTACTAAAGTGTTAGGTATTAATCCTCAGTATATTCCTGCATTGTTACTTTCTGCTGATTTAAACAAGGAGGAAGGAAGATTAGATGTCTATGAATCATATCTGCAAGCAGCAAAGAAGATATTGGAGACAAATGGTGTTGTTGATGCAGAGATCTATACAGAAATAACGAATAAGTTGAAAGATTTAGAGAACAAGCCCAAAGAAGAGAAGGTGAAGGGAGAGGAAACAAAGAAGGAAGAGACAAATGAAGAAGAAACGAAAAAGAACGAGATAGAGGAAGGTGATAGCAAAGAAACTTTAACACCTACGGAGAAAAATTAGGCTTACCTCGAAACAGACAGAATGCATGAAGAGATACAGAAGAGGTACAAGACTCCTTTATACTTTTGCCAATAGAGTTTAGTGTATTACCAGTAGTTATAACATCATCTACAACTATAATATTTTTGTATTTTGTAATCTGCTCTTTGTCTGTTACTGTAAACCTATCTTTTCTTAAACTCTTTCTGTCTTCTTTGTCACGAAAAGCTTGATGAGTATCAGAGGTGTCATTATCCATTAACAAATTGGTTAAATATTCTAAACCCAATTCTTTAGCAACAATCTCTGCTATCTTCTCTGTCTGGTTGAAACCTCTGTCTCGTAATCTTCTTGAAGATATTGGAGTTGGTAAGACAACAACATTCTCTAAAGCATTAATATATTGAAAATCTTTAGTAATTGTAGGAATTAAAGTTTCTAACAAAGAAGCAATATCATAGACTTCTCCATATTTATATTTTTTCAAAAATATTGAAGAAATGTCATTGTATTCCCAACCAACAAAAACAGAATCAAATATACCCTCTTTCTTACATTTCTCATGTGTTTGGTAATGAGGTGAGATCCTACGACAGACATAACATTCAGGAAGGTTTCTTTTGAGAAGTTTTTTACAATCATCACAAAGATAGTAGCCAATCCTACCACAGATGGAGCAAGATTTTGGATAGATGATATCTAAAATGTTCATATGTATATGATAGAGTATAAATATTAAAAAATAGTGAAATAGTTTAAATTTTGGTATAAACTATGAAAGCTATTTCAATCTAATTATTCTGTATAGAAATAAAAATGTTTGAATTCTTGAAGAAAAAAAATAGTGTATATATGGTAATGGTGATTCTGCTAATTACTAAAGTTCTTGGTTTTCTTAAGTTAAGAATAATAGCTCAACTTTTTGGTGTATCACATGAGTTGGATATATTTTGGGCTGCGTTCACAATTCCAGATATGCTTTTTATGGTAGTGGTGGCTGGTTCTATAAATGCCGCTATTATTCCAATATTTACAGAAATATTACACAAGAAAGGTCAAGAATCTTTAGACAAATTTTTCAACAATTTGAGTCTTGTAATAAATTGCACAATCATGCTGATTGCTACAATTTTGTTTGTTCTGACTCCACAGCTTACTGAGTTCATTATAAATTCAGAAGGTATACAAAACACTTTAAATTTTGCTCATAAAATAGAGAGAGAGGATTTTGATTTGTTTGTAAATCTAACGAGAATAATGATGATTTCTCCTGTATTGTTGAGTGTTAGTACCTTAATAACAGGGTATTTACAATCAAGGAAACAATTCTTTGTTACTTCTCTTGCTCCGTTGTTTTACAACTTAGCTATGATAGTAGGTCCGATCATTTTCGTTGCATATATGAAAAGTGGTGTGTATGGAATAGCATGGTCTGCTGTGATAGGTTCATTTCTTCACTTCCTAATTCAGCTACCACTATTTAAAAAACTATACAAAGGTAAACTTTCATGTAGTATTACTACTTTTAAGGAAGCACTAAAAGATAATCAGATATTAAGGGCTTTGAAATTAGCGACTCCTAGAACAATATCCATAATTGGAGAGCAGATTAATGTTGTTGTTAACACTTTGATTAGTTTTTCTCTCTCTGTAGGGGCTCTTAGTGCATATAAATTTGCTTTAAGTTTGCATACATTCCCTATCAACATTATAGGCAGTTCTGTTGCCCAAGTAGCTCTTCCTGATCTCGCAGAGCATAGTGAAGATAAAAAGAAGTTTGGTGAAATTCTTAACAAAGCTGTACAACTTTCCTTGTATCTTGTTTTACCAATAGTATCAGTACTCTTAATTTTGAGATTTCCAATTGTACGATTGGCGTATGGAACTGGAGCATTTGACTGGAGAGCAACTATTATTACTGCATGGTGTCTTGTTCTGCTCTCTCTTTCCATAATCGGGCAAACTGTAACACAGATTCTTCTTAGAGCATTTTATGCAATCAAGGAGACATGGCTGCCTCTTTTTGCTGTTGCAATTTGTATAGTTCTTAATGTTCTGTTAGCTTACTGGTTTACAAATTTCTTTAGTCATTATTACGACTGGAGACCCATTGTAAAACAGATGTTTGAACAGCTATCTGCTTCAAACGGTAAAGGTTTCTTTGAAGTTCTTCTCTCATTTGTTAAGGATATTACTGTATGGTGTTCAAACAGAGGAGATTCTGATATGGCTGTTGGAGGTCTTTCATTAAGTTTAAGTATTACGTACTTTGTAGAGATGGGAATACTATCTTTTCTGCTTAACAAAAAAGTTAAGATTATTACTTGGAAAGAGACAATCCAACCATCTTTGGTTAAGTTTGTAAATGCAGGATTTATGGCTGTAGGTATGTATTTCCTGTATAGATTGTTTGATTTTCAGTTAGATACAACTCGTACTGTTTCAATTCTAATTTTGACAGTTTGTACTACTTTGTATGGAGGTGTGTCATATTGGATAGGTTCGAAAGTTTTCAATATTAAAGAATTGGAATATTTTGAAGAGAAACTATTTTCTTTGAAAGATAAATTGTTGAAGAAACGGAGTGTTTAGAATGAAGAGAATTTTTAAATATGTATGTTTAGGGATATTGTTACTCTTTGTAATATTTGTTTCTTTTGTTACTGTTAAATATTTTGTTTGGAGAAAGATATTTAATGAGGAGAAAATTACAATGTATTGCACAAGTAATATGCCTGAGGTGACATTTAATATTGAGGATAAAATCAAAAATTATGTTCTCTCTAATTCAACAACAGCGTATCTAGAATTCTCGATAGATGAGACAATGTCTTTTTTGAAAGATTACGTTAAAGTTTCTGATTCATTAAAGGCTAATGATATGTGCGTGAATGCAAAAAAAGGAAAATGGGAAGTATATTTAGATTTAGAGGTAGGTAAAATAAATTTGCCTTGGGTAAGATTTGATATTGTAAAAGATGATAGGGAAACTGCAGAACTTTTTGTTTCTGATATATTTCTTGGTAATGTGAAAATAGGTAAAATTCTTTCCGAAAAAATTCTTTCAGATATGAATAAAGGGATTAGTGATGGGGTGTTAATGGTTAATGAAAATAATTTCTTGGGTAGAGAGATTAGTAACATAGAACTATTTGAAGACAAGGTTGTTGTTAGGTAAAATGTTTTAATACATAATGCTTTCTTGTGTAGAATGTTAGCCTCTTGCAAAAAACACCTCATCGATGTTACAATCCTTAGCAGTTGTTAAATTGATTTGCTAGAATTATATGAGTAAAGACATAAAGATTCAGCCCCTAGGCAAGAAAGTCCTTGTTAAACCAGATGTTATTGAAGAGAAAACCTCTGGTGGTTTAGTACTTCCTCCAAGTTCAACTGAGGGAGAAAAACCAGAAACAGGTGTAATAGTTAAACTTGGTGAAGGTACTTTCAAAGGTAAGAAAGTTGTATTCGATGTTAAAGTTGGAGACAGAGTATATTTCAAAAAATACTCTCCGGATGAAATTGAAATTGATTCTGAAAAATATCTTCTTCTTGATGTAGATGATATTTTAGCAATTATTAAATAATTCTTAAATTTAGTTTTTAAACATATGGCAAAGTCAATAATATATAATGAAGAAGCAAGAAAAGCACTCAAATCAGGAGTAGATACAATAGCAGATGCTGTAAAAGTTACTCTTGGACCAAGAGGAAGAAATATTGCTATTGCAAAAAGTTTTGGAAGTCAGGTTGTTACAAAAGATGGTGTTACTGTAGCAAAAGAAATTGAGGAGAAAGATCCTTTTAAGAATGTTGGAGTAGAAATGATTAAAGAAGCTTCCAGTAAAGTTAATGATTCTGCAGGAGATGGTACTACAACAGTTACTGTTCTTGCTCAAGCTATTGCTTCTGTAGGTTTCAAAAATGTTTCTGCAGGTGCAAATCCAATATCATTAAAAAGAGGTTTAGATAAAGGGACTGAAAGTATTACAAAAGAGTTGTCTAAAATGTCTAAGCCAATTAGTAGTAAGGAGGAGATTTCTCAGGTTGCAACTATTTCTACAAATAATGATAAGGAGTTGGGAGATATGATAGGTGGTGTTTTTGAGAAGGTTGGTAAAGATGGAGTTATTACAGTTGAGGAGGCTAAAGGTTTTAATGATGAAGTTGAATATACAGAGGGTATGGAATTTGATAGTGGTTATGTTAGTGCTTACTTTGTTAACAATCCTGAGACTTTGGAGACTGTTATGGATAATCCATATATTTTAATAACAGACAAAAAACTTTCTAATTTACAAGATATTCAAGCTATTGCAGAGAAAGTATTAAGTGCTGCTAACAGACCTCTTGTAATTATTGCAGAAGATATTGAGAATCAGGCTCTAGCAACATTGGTTGTTAACAAATTGAGAGGAACTCTTGATGTTGTCGCTGTTAAAGCACCAGGCTTTGGTGATAGGAAAAAAGAGATGTTAAAAGATCTTGCAACATTAACAGGTGCAGAATTTATCTCTGAGGAGATAGGAAAGACTTTGGATGCCGTTGAATTAGTAGATTTAGGAACTGCTAAGAAAGTAATTGTTAACAAAGAGAAGACAATTATTGTTGAAGGAAAAGGAGAGAAGAATGATATTGATAGTAGAGTAAAAGAGATTAAGGCTCAGATTGAGAATACAACATCTGATTATGACAGAGAGAAATTGCAGGAAAGATTAGCAAAGTTAGCAGGTGGAGTTGCAGTTATTAAAGTTGGTGCTGCTTCTGAGGTTGAGGCAAGAGAGAAGAAGATGAGAATAGAGGATGCTATCAATGCTACAAGAGCAGCTATAGAGGAAGGTGTAGTTGCTGGAGGTGGTTTAGCACTTCATAATGCTAAGAAGGTTTTAGATGATATTAAGTTGAAAGATTCTGATGAGCAGTTAGGTATAGAAATATTGAAATCAGTATTGAGTGAACCTTTGAAGCAGATTGCTGAGAATGCAGGAGAAGATGGTGCTGTTGTTGCAGCTAATTGTAAGGGTAGTAAAGGATTTAATGCTAAGACTGGAAAGTATGTGGATATGATAGAGGAGGGAATTATAGATCCTGTTAAGGTAACTAGATTGGCTTTAATTAATGCAGTATCTGTTGCTTCTATGTTGATTACTACAGAGGCAGTAGTTGCAGATATTCCTGAAGAGAAAGAACATTCACATGCAAACCAAGATATGAGTGGAATGCAAGGAATGATGTAGACATAGAATCTACTTTGTATGAAGAAGTTTAAGAGGCAAATAGAGAACTTTGTTTGTGAAAAGTGTGGTAAGGAGAATATTGGAAATGGATATACTGATCATTGTTCTAATTGCCTCTATTCTAAACATGTAGATATTAATCCCGGTGATAGACAATCGAAATGTGGTGGCTTAATGAGACCTGTATATGTAGATATGAAAGGTGACAAATATCGTATCTATTACAAATGTGAGAAGTGTGGATACGAGCATAGGGTACTAGCTAGTAAAGATGACAACTTCGAGAAAATATTAACACTGACAGGAAAGCCGATAAATAGTTCACTCAGTCACTAAAGCCTTATCTCTTGAGCAACTATTTTTCCTATGATTTCATCTTTGGATTTCTGTTTCTTGGAGTAGTTTTTAAACTTTTCAATTAGGAGTTTGTCTGATGAAGATACTAAAATAAAATCATCTTCTTTAATTTCATTATTTGGTGAAATATATAGATATCCTTTATTTTCAAAATCAGGAACATTATTCCTTTCAATAATTTTGCTATCTATGATGAAACTGTCTTCATCATTTTGAATAATCCAATCTGGTGCTGAGTAAAAGTGAAAAGTATCTTTCTTGGTGAAGCTTTTTGGAATCTCTACAAAAAGTGGAATCCTATTATTTGTAGAAATATCGGTATGTTCTTTTAGTAGTAAGGCAGGATGGATGTCTAAAGCATCTGCAAGAGTAGTTAATTGATTCATAGGAGAACTTAAGCCTCGTTCATATCTTGATATCATTTCCCATGTTTTCCCTATCTTGTCAGCTAATTCTTGTTGAGTTAGCTTTCTTCGCTCTCTATATATTTTTATATTTTCTCCAATGTAATTATCTTTCATATATATAGATTCTATTTACATATGCGATTAGTTTGAATAGAAGAAGATGTCATAAATATAAAAGCGTATTTCGTATTTGTAATAACTTTGTCATGATATTGAATTAAAATTAGCATATGAACAACAGAAAGTTATATTTAGAAGTTATGAAGCTAGCGAAATTCTACAGCAGTAAAAAGGATTCGTCTGAACTAGACTCTTCAGATATATTAAGAATTAAGAAAATGGTGAAGAAGATAAAGGATTCATTAAGAAATAATGTCTAACCAATTCTCTTTTAACCATTTGTCAGCAAGTTTTTGTTCTTCAAGTAAATCTCTATCTCTTAATTCTTTGTTAATAATATTTCCTTGATGAGGTTTTTTAAATTTCTTTTCCAAAGGAGAATTGAAACCGTGAGCATAATGACATAATTCATGTGCTATTGTTGCTCTTACAACAAATTCAGGAACTATTTCATTACGAAAATATCTAGTTATGGTTATTATTGAAATACTTTTGTTATCTTGAATCATGTACTCATCTAGTTTTTTCTTCATCAGCCCCTTTATCTTACTCCTATCATGTGCTAAAGATATGCTACCTAATTGCCTTTTGGAATACTTGCCAAATTTTATTAAGACAAAATTCTTTCTAGGAACATCACAAAAATGGTTCTCCCATAATTCATACAGCAAATTTTCTAAATAGTTGTTGTTTCTCATTTGATATAATTCTTGCCCATGTTATCATATTTTAATGGTTTCAGAAAAATTGCGTAAAAAGTTAATTACTTTGTGGAAAGTTCTCTCTTTTGTCTATTCTAAATATACATACCAAGCTGTATCTCGAGATTTGCTTTGTATAGTAGCTGCTTTTGGAGAAATAGCATCCATTACGTTTTTCGGTAAATTTATAGATACTACAACAAAAATATTCTTAGAGTGGGAAAGTTTCAATCTTACTGAGTATATGAAGTCAGACTCATTCTTCTATCTTCTTCTGGTATTGCTACTTTGGGTAGTATTTTTGATTACTACACAAGCGAGAGCGTATCTGTATGACAGTATTACTGAAAAGATTACAAAAGATTCACAAATAATGATGATTTCTAAAGTTGCTTCTTCGAATATGCAGGATGTTGAGAAAGAAGATTATCAAGATATGATTACATACGCTCCTACATTCTCTGTAAATAAAATTGCTCCAGTCTACGATTATTTTTCTGTTGTAATAAGTGACAGTATTCGTCTTACTTCTGCTCTAGCCATAATATTTTCTACAATGGGGTGTTCTGTTGTTTTCATTTTGTTGATCATTCTTCCAGAAACGTTAGTGGTGCATATTAAAAGGAGAAAAATTAGAAAATATCAGGACGAATCTGTTGGTAAGTTAAAATTCCTTTCATACATTCAGAATCTTGCTCTTGGAATTTCTAATTTTCTTGAATTAAGAGTTAACAATATTTTTTCATATCTAAAGCGAAAACATTCTTCTGAATACGATGAGTATCAAAAAGGATATTTAGAGAATTTATCTAATTTCTACATGGACAAAACAGCCACAAGTGTTGTTGGTCAGACTTTAAAATTTGCATATGTTTTGTATGTATTAGCTGTTTCCATAGTGAAGAAGATTTCTTTTGGTACATTTAAAGCTCTCTATGATTATGTAGATGTTGCATACAACAGCATTTACAACATTCTGAATTCTATTTCTTTGGTAAGTATTAATCTGGGATATATAGATAAATTTTTTGACTTAATAGAATACGATTGTTTTGGTGATAGGTATCATGGTGAGAAGAAGTTAAAAAACAAAACTCCTTTGTTAGAATTTAAAAAACTTACTTTTGCATATCCTGATGACCCAATGACTACGGTTCTTAAGAATTTGAATATTAGCGTAGAACCAGGAGAAAAAGTTGCTTTTCTGGGAGGAGATGGTTCTGGTAAAAGTACTGTAGTTAAAATTTTGACTGGTCTGTATACAGTCGAGAAAGGAGAGTATCTTCTAGATGGAATCCCCACTAAAGATTTGGATAGAGGTGAATTAAAAAAGAAAGTGTCTGTAATTTTCCAAGACTATATTAACTACAACTTTAGTGTTAAGGAGAATGTTGTAATATCTGGACAGAGAATTAATGTTGATTCTGAACTTTATGAAAAGGTAATTAAAATATCAGGAGTAGAAAAATTTAAAAAGAAAGTAAAGATTGATGATAGTAGTATTTTGGGTAAGATATTTCCTTCTGGTAAAGATCTTTCACCTGGTTATTGGCAACAACTAGCTATAGCTAGAATGTTGTATAGAAACAGAAACATCTTTGTAATGGATGAGCCTTTTACGCATATTGATGATATTTCTGCAGGTAAAATTTTGGAAAATATTTTTAAATTTGTTGGAGATGATAGATCAGTAATATATATTACAAGGAGAACTAAATTTTTAAATAGGTTTGACAAGGTATATCATTTTGAAAATGGGAAAATAGTAGAGAATGGAAAGTGGAGTGATAAAAAGTAAGGGTAGGAGTATCTTCATGAATGGTGTAAAATACAGGGATGCAAATATTAGATGGTAAAAAACTTTCTCAAAAATTTCTGTTTCAGCTTTCAGAAGAAATTGAGAAATTAAAAATACAAGGAAAAAAACTGCCTAGACTTGATGTCATAATGGTAGGTTCTGATTTTGGAAGTATTAAGTATGTTCAGATGAAAGAAAAGGTTGCGAAAGAAGTAGGTGTAATAGCACAAGTTCATTATTTACCAAATGATGTTAATACTTTAGATGTTGTTAACCTCATAGATTCACTTAACAAGAATCCTGAAGTGACAGGAATTATGGTACAATTACCACTTCCATCACATATTAATACTAATGGTGTACTAGAAAGTATCTTGCCTAATAAAGATGTAGATGGTTTAACACCAACAAATTTAGGGAGACTTTTCCAGGATAATCCAACAGCCATACCTCCAGCTACACCTGTAGGAATAATGAAGCTACTTGAAGAATACAACATTAAAATATTCGGTAAGCATGTTGTAATTTTAGGTAGTAGTAATATTGTAGGTACGCCATTAGCAGCTATGATGCTTCGAAGACATGCTACAGTGTCAGTATGTAATTCTGATACAACTAATATTGAGGAAATAATTAAGCAGGCAGATATTCTTGTTAGTGCAACGGGAAAACCTTTGTTGATTAAAGGTGAGTATCTTAAAAAAGATGTGGTTGTAGTAGATGTTGGCTCAAACAAAGATCCTGAGACAGGTAAATTGGTTGGTGATGTAGATTGGAATTCTGTTCAAGGAATACCTTCATTCATAACGCCTGTACCTGGTGGAGTTGGTCCTATGACCATAGTTTCATTAATTCTTAATTTAATGTCTTGTTACAAAAATGATAAAAGATAAAAGAATTGCGGAATTAATAAATTCCGAAATAGAAAGACAAAGAACAGGAGTAGAGTTGATTGCTTCTGAAAACTATGTCTCTGAATCAGTTTTAGAATGTATGGGTTCTATCCTTACAAACAAATATTCTGAAGGATATTCACATAAAAGATATTACAAAGGTAATCAGTATGTTGATGAAATTGAATTGGAAGCTATTAATAGAGCAAAGGATTTGTTTGGTGCAGAGCATGTTAATGTACAACCTTATTCTGGTTCTCCAGCAAATCTAGCTGTTCATTTTGCTTTACTTGAACCTGGAGATAAAACTTTAGGTATGGCCCTTGATTCTGGTGGACATTTAACACATGGTTTTAAAGTTTCCATTAGTGGAAAGTATTTTGATTCTGTTAGTTATGAAGTTAATGAAGATGGTTTGTTAGATTATGATGAGGTTAGAAGAATAGCATTGGAACAGAAACCTAAATTAATATGGGCAGGTTTTTCAGCGTATTCTAGAATTATTGATTGGAAAGAATTTAGAAAAATAGCTGATGAGGTTGGAGCATATTTAGCTGTAGATATTGCTCATATTGCTGGATTAGTAGCTACAGGTCAATATCCGTCTCCTGTTGGGATTGCAGATGTGGTTACTACAACTACTCACAAGACTCTGAGAGGTCCTAGAGGGGCTATGATTATGTGTAAGGAGGAGTTGGGGGAGAAGATAGATAAAGCAGTGTTTCCAGGGCTTCAGGGAGGTCCTCATAATCATATTACAGCAGCCATAGCAGTTGCTTTAAAGGAAGCATCTACAGATGAGTTTAAGGAATATATTAAGCAGGTTATTAAGAATGCACAAACTCTTTCAGATACTTTAATAGAAAAAGGATACAAAGTGGTTACAGGAGGTACAGATAATCATATGTTTTTAGTAGATATTTTTTCTTCAACAGGCATAGCTGGTGAAGAGGCATCTACTATTTTAGAGAAAGTAAACATTTCATTAAATAAAAATACTATTCCTCACGATACGAGAAAACCTTGGGATCCATCAGGTCTTAGAATAGGTACAGCAGCAGTTACTACAAGGGGTTTAGTAGAAAATGATATGTTAATGATTTCAGAATTTTTAGATAATGCTTTGAAAAACAAAGATGATGAAAAGGTGTTAAATTCGATAAAAGAGGAAGTACAAAATTATATGTCTAAATTTCCCATACCTGGTATTAATTAAAGGTTTTACAATATGAAAATTAGTATTAGGAAAGATTTAAATATAGCTACAGTAAGGTCAGAATCTCTTTGGAATAAGTTTAAGATTCATACACTTTTGCAAAATGGTGAGAGGAAGCAACCATCTATTAATGCTTATCTTGCTACAAAATACAGTAAATCATCTGATTCAATATTAGATATAGCCTCTGAAGTTCTCACTCAAAATATTCATTTTATAGAAAATCTTGAAAAAGTAATTACAAAGTATGGGTATGGATCTATTGCTAATATGGCTGAATTGTTTATTTGTATGGAAGGTGTTCCTATTCTAACAGCAATGAAAATTTTCTATACTAATTCCGTTATTAGTGGGCAAGAAAGATCTACTAGGTATCTGAATCTTAATAATCCAGAATTTACAAAAATTCCTAGAGAGGTTTGTGATAATACTGATGTAAGAAAAGAGTATGAACGGATTATGTTGAAACAATTAGCTGATTACAAGGATATGTTAAAACCAACGAGAGAAGCATTGGCAAGGTATTTCTCAATAAATCTAGATAGTTTACAAGAGAGTTCTGTGCTGAAGTCTAGAGCATATGATGTTACTAAGTATTTACTTCCTGTGGGTTTGAATACAAATGTAGCCTACCTTATGTCGGCAAAAAGTTGGTCAGATGAAATTTCATATTTGTTAGCTAGTGATTCTGTAGTTGATAATGAAATAGCAGATCTGTTAAGTAATTTACTTGGGGAAGGGCAGTTGGAGTTAAAGGGTTATATTAAGGAAGCTGATGGCTTAATCAAGTACATTGATGCTAATTGCAACAGGAAAAATTCCGCGGAAGAAGTTATTAACTATTTAAAGAAGTATATCTCTACTGATCAAATTAAAGATATTCCAGAGAGTGAGGTCGAGTCTGTTTCAGTTTCTTACTCTCCAGATTGTACAGAAACTTTAATTTCACATTATGAATGTTTAATTAATCCTCTAGGATCGGCTAATGAATTTGAATTTGCTGATGAAGATCAAGAAAATATTAGTGAAATTCTATTTGCAAGACATGATCAAAACAGTACAATTGGTAATATTGGTCAATCTGGTGCAATTAAGATAACAGGGTTTGCTTCGCTTGGTGTATTGCAGAATATAACCAGACAGAGTAGTTTAGAAAAATTTATCCCTTTGCTACATGATAATGTAGATTTAGGGCAGGAATTAGATAGAAGAGATTATCAATATTTTTATCTTTGTGATTATCTAAATGTTTCTAGTATGAATAAATTGAAGAAAGAATATCAGAAAAGGTTAGAGGAAACATATGTTCGAATAAAGGCTTGGAGAAAATATGCTAATGATTTTATGTCTAAAGATTTAGTTGATGAATTTACAAAATATCTTTTACCGTATGCTCACGCTACAAAATATATTGTTTATGGATCGTTTGATGATCTACAGAGTTTAATTAATTCGGGGTTAAGAAACAAAGAGGCTATTACTTACAGAATGCTTGTTCATGAATGGTTAAGATTGCTTGCTTTAAAAGACCCTATATGGAAATCTTTACTTAAAAAGGTGATAACTCCTAGAGTTGATGATAAAGTTCAATTTATAGATAGAAGTTAAATTTATTTTGTATTAATTATGATTCTTTCAGATATAACTATTAAAGAAAGGCTAAAAAGTGGTGCTATTACAATAGAGCCTTTCTCTGAAGAGTTTTTACAGCCTGCTTCATATGATCTTCATTTAGATCGGTATTTTATGGTGTTCAACAAAGAAAACATAGGTATGATTGATGTTAAGGAGAAACCTGAAGATTTAATGAGGAAGATAGATGTTGGTAAAGACGGTTCATTTATTGTTCATCCAGGTGAGCTAGTTCTCGCTAATATTAAAGAAATTGTTGGTGTTGACGACAAGCATGTTGGTCGTTTAGAAGGAAAGAGTTCTCTTGGTAGAATAGGTTTGATAGTTCATGCCACAGCTGGTTTCTTAGATCCGGGTAATAAATTGAGATTGACTTTAGAATTAGCAAATCTTTCTTGTTTACCAATCAGAATCTATGAGGGTATGAAAATATCACAAATTGCTTTTGAGGAATTAGATAGGTCTTGCGAAAGACCTTACGGTAGTAAGGGTCTTGGTAGCAAATATGTAGGAGATTCGAAAGTCCAAGAAAGCCAAATGTGGAGAAATTTTAGTAAATAACTTACATATTACATAGCTACATCATAGGAGGAACTGCGGGTAGTTCACTTGATGGGGTGTCGTCAACCTTTGGTTCTATTATGGGAGTGGAAACAGGTTGTTGTGGCATGTTATTTACTTCATTATTAATTAATTCTTGTAAATCATTCTGTTCTGTTGCTTGTGCAACAGTATTTACTTCTGGTTGAATTAATTCTTCCGTGTTAATGTTTTGTGCAGGTACAGCATCGTTTTGTGGATTTAAATAATCTACAGCAACAGCTTGATCTATGCTACTATCTGTATTAGAAACAGTTTCTGTAGAAGATTGCGTAGCGTCTGGAACTACATTTTGTGTTTCGTCAGATTGTGATTGTATAGGTTGTACAGTGTTAACCATAGATTGATCTAGTTCTTGATTAGGTACAGGTTCGACTACAAGTTCCTGTGGTGTTGTTGATATAGTAGAATCTTGAGTAGGCATTGTACTTACAGTTGCTTCTTGAGGTGTTGTTGGTATCGCAGTAGAGTCCTGTGTAGGCATTACATTTGTTATTGATTCTTTTGATGTTGTAATAGGCTCTTGAGGTATAGTAACGGGTTCTTCTACAGTCATAGTTTCTCCTATAGATTCTTGAGATGTAGCAATAGACTCAGGTTCTGTTTGTGGGACAGGAGTTTCCATTGTACTTGTAGCTTCAGGTGTTATTTGTGCTTGTTCCTGATTGACAATGTCGGCTAATGTTGGCTTTGCACCATCCAGATTATCAGTCATTGTCTCATTTGTAAGATTATCAGGAATATTAGCCATATCTACTGTTTGAGGTATTTCTGTTTGTGGAACGGTTGGTTCTGGTGTTACCTGTATTACCTGTTCAGATTGTTTCTTTTTGCTACTTAAAAGTATTCCTACAATACTAAAGAACAAAATAACAGAACCAGCAATTAATATATATGGCAAGTAGTCCATATAAGAAGAAGTTTTCTTTGCTGCAGCTGTAGAAGTGGTAGGTGTAGTTGTTGTTGACGTATCCTTAACAGTTTCTTTAGTTGTATCTACTGTTTCTTTGTTAGTTGTATCTGTTGTTTCTTTAGTTGTTGTAGTTTCTTTTTCTGAAGTGGTACTATTATCTACAGAAGTAGTTGTTTTAGTATCCTCTGTTGTTGTTTGAGCATACACAACTAAAGGAAAAGTTATCAAAATAACAAGAGTCGCAAAAATTTTTAAAGTTTTTTTCATTCTATGGACAGTTTATTTTATACTAATTCAAATTATCATAATGTTACTTTGATGTCAAAGTTTTTAATCTTTTTAATATTAATTTATTTGACTTAATTATTTACAAAATATACACTTTAAAGGTCATGAATTACCAAGATTTAAATATAGTACAGAATGGAGTGCCATCTCATGATGGTGCTACTTCTTTTGTTGATGAAAGTCTTCATGAAATATCGGAATTAGAGGGAAAGCTACAACAATCTGCATGTCCTGATGGTCTGAAAGAAGAAGCTATGCGATCAGTTACCAGGCTAAAAAGAATGGTTAAAATGGGAGGCTACAGTAGTGAATTTGAGAATGTTAACAAATATATTGATTGGATAGTTAGAATTCCTTGGGGAGTAGTTTCAGACGATAACTTGGATTTGGAAAATGCAAAGATGCTTATGGAAAAAACCCACTACGGAATGAATGATATTAAAGATTTAATCCTCGACTATCTTGCAACTATGCAATTAGAAAATGTGAAAGATGATACTATGAATGTTCAACAAATACCTACTCAAATGGGTTCTGTTTTCTCTGAGCCTTCGCAAGAAGTGTCAGAAATGGCTGTCTTAAAAGGTTCCTCAGCAAATGCTCCAGTTCTTCTTTTTGTAGGTTTACAAGGTGTTGGTAAAACCTCTATTGCCAAATCTATTGCCACTGCTATGAACAGAAAATTTGCTAGAGTATCTTTGGGTGCGATAGGTGATGTTCGAACACTTCGCGGTACTCCAAGATACTCTATAGATGGTGAACCAGGTCAAATTATTAAAGCTTTGATACGATGTGGTACCATGAATCCAGTAATTCTACTTGATGAAATCGAGAAATCTAGTGGTAACTCAGGTTTGTTAAATGATGTAATGGCAACTCTTCTTGAAATTCTTGACCCAGAACAGAACTCTACTTTTATAGATCACTATATTGATTATCCTGTTGACTTATCCAAAGTATTCTTTATATGTACAGCAAATAATCTGGGTGGTCTATCTGCTGCTTTACTAGATAGAGTGGAGGTTATTAGGTTTACAAGTTATAGTGATGAAGAGAAGGAAGTTATTGCCAAACAGTATATTCTTCCCAAGGTTTATGAAAATCTTCACATCTCTTCAGATCATGTTGTGATTGATGATGATGTTTGGCCAAATTTGATAAGACCAGTAGGGTTTGATGCAGGTATTCGACAATTAGAAAGGAATATTGCAACTATGATGAGAAGTGCAGCAAGAATGATTGTTGAGAAAAAACCTTTACCTATTCATATTACTCAGGAAAACCTAAATCAATTTGTTCTTCCTGATCAAGGGCCATTGAGTTAGTATCCTTTGAATGGATTTGAAAGTTTTAAAGCAGAAACAGCCACTTTGATTTGTGGCTCCTTTATACCTTTTGCGATATTCGCTTTATACATACTCTTTTCTTCGGCTTTTTGTAAAAGGTTTAAGGCTTTACTTTTCTCTTCGACTGAAATAGTATTCGTATCTACAGCTTGGGTAACCAGATAGTTCTCCTCTTTTATTGTATTGTTAGTATTTGTTTGGTTGTTCATTTTCTTCATCAGGGTAACTTTCAATTACTCCTTGTGGAGTAAGATGTTTCTTACCTTTCTGTGTCTTCATTCTGTCTGCAATTACCTGTCCTGACATGGTTTTCTCTTCCATACTTTGTATGAAATCCCTTTGTCCTGCATACTTCTGAGGATTAAGTTGCATTTCTTGTTGCTTTAATCTCTCCTCTAATTCTTTCCTGTATTGTATTCTTTCTTCTTCTAAGAATGTTTTCTGACTTTCTTTTCTCTGTAATGCCTCTTGAATTATTTCATCTTGTCTACCTATCTTGCCATCTTTCATAGGTCTCTGTTGGGCTGGGGTATCAAAAACTTGAGCTAATTCTTCTAAAGTTCTTGTATCTTCCTGTCCTTCTCTTTCTGCTAGTTTCTCTAAGTCTCGAGGGTCAGATGTAATCAATTCATGTTCTGATAGACTCGAAAGAACTTGAATTCCAACATGATTTGCTCCGGCGAAGAACAATCCTTGTCCCTTGTCACAGTTAAGTAAAAAGTTCTTTTCTCCATCGGAAAGATTGAAAACTTCTTGTAATTTTTCTGCCGCTGTAGGGCTTTGCATCATGAGCATTTGAAGAGAAGAGTTTGAGATAATTGCTTTACCCATATCGTTGTTTAAGAAGTCATTAACATCTTGAGTGATAGTAGAGAGCCCTAGATAATATTTTCTCGCTCTCTTAGCTATGGAGTACATAAATTTAGCTGAATCTTCTGATTGCATCATATACCAAGCTTCATCAACTATGAGGATTCTTCTCTTACGATCTTTTCTAACCTTTGTCCAAATGAAATCTAACATTAGGTACATTGCCAAAGGTTTTAGTTCTTCTTGTAAATCACGAATACTAAAGACAGTCATAGGGTTGTTAATTTCAAAGTTACTAGCTTCATTAAAAACACCTGCTCCACTTCCTATGATATATTTTTCCAGTCTTCTAGCTAAGCTATGTGCTTCTGTTTCCGCCATACCTTTTAGTACCTTATACAAGTCTTCTAGTAAAGGAGGAGTTTTTGTTTGAGTTGCTGGATCGAAAGTTATTCCTTTCTCTCTGTAAGTTAAAGATAGCGCTCTATCGAGGATAGAGCTTTCTAAACTTGTCATATCTTGGTAGAGAACTTTAAAAAAACCATGTAGAGCAAGCAATTTCATTCTTAATTCATCATCTCCTTCCTCTGATACTCCTGCTAATTCAAATGGATTCATTTTATG
>JBMNPD010000014.1:0-20133 GCA_050943415.1 Candidatus Dojkabacteria bacterium | reverse complement strand
TATCTACCCAAGCTGTACCATCATAACTATCCCTTGTATTCAAATACAACAACAATCCAGCACCTCCAAGAGCTAATATTGCTACTCCTGTCACTATCGCTTTCTTAGATACTTTAGGCAATTCCATAACTTAATTATTGTACCATATATCTAACTAGACAATATATCTAGAATCTAATTAACAGTAGTAAAAAGACACATATGTATTAGTACACACAGAGGTTTACAACAACACACTAATATGCAACAATATAGATGAACCACTGAAGTACTGTATAGTATGTAGGTGGTGTCGTTATTTAGTACAACACCAAAAAAGTAGTAAATCGGAGGGGTACAAATGCAATCTATGCCCTTTGGCTAAGAGTAGCTAACTCTTAAATTTCTACTACTAATATATATTCCAATATTACTTGCACCGTATTAATTAATTACAAAATTCTTCAAAAGGTCTCCTGTATTAACATAAATCAAAGCTACATATTCATCTACAATTTCTGCTATTATATATTCTAATGCATATAACATACTCTACTCACATAAAAGAAAAGAAATCTTCTAAACTACCATTAATCATATTATTTCTAGTAGTTGTTCTAATCACAGGTTACCATTTCTACAACAAAAAAAACAACATTAAAACAGAAGAACTACCAACAGAAACTCCTCAAGACAAACAAGAGGAAATGGAAGAAGAAGTCGAAGAGGAAGTCATAGTAAACAGTGCATTTACTACAATAGATGGGCAAGAAGTATATATAGCTAAAGATCTTGTACAAAGAGACCATGTCCGTTACCCCATTGTGATATACAGCCATGGATCTACATATACAGTCTCCAAGAACCCTAATAATCCTCTAACAAATGATTTAGATCTGTATGCAGACATATTTGTTAATGGTGGATATATTTTTGCAGCATCTAACCAACATGGAGATAACTGGGGTAACAGTACTGCCATTGAAGATACTAAGAAGTTAATACAATATCTAGAAGAAAACTACAACACTAACGGAGACATATATCTACTTGGTTTTAGTATGGGAGGTTTAGTTACTTTAAACTATGCAGAAAAATATCCTGCGAATATTAAAAAGATAGCATTACTAGCACCTACTAGCTACGCTAATGCATGGAACAGTAGTAGAGTAGCGAAGATAATGGATATTCCCATAAAGATATGGCATGGTGACAAAGATGTAAATGTACCCTACTCTATGACAGCTAATTTAGTTAAAAAACTACAATCATTGGACAAGACTGTAGAGGTAGTAACAATTCCAAATGTAGGACACTTCGATGTAGATACAGAATACACACAAGATGTTTTAAACTTCTTTAATGAAAAAAATTAGTTATGTATAGTAGATTTTAATTTCTATTTTAAAATATATGATTGTTTACATATTAATCTTCATACTATTTTCATTTCTAGGTTGGATTATTGATACTACATACTCTTCCATATTTATTCACAAAAAATTTCAACCATCAGGATACTACAAAAATATTCCTCTTTGTCCCATATATGGAATAGGTGGGATAATCATATTCCAAATATTCTCCAAACTAATCAACTATGATGCTGTAGTTGTAATATTGGTTACAACAATATTTGTCATAGCATTGGAATACCTAGGAGGAGTATTCTGCGTTAGATTTTTAAATGAAAGATTGTGGGATTACTCTAACAGAAAATTCAATCTGCATGGACATATTGATTTACTAGATTCTTTCTTTTGGTTAGTATTAATAGCTCTTCTCTACTTCTTAACTACTCCATACTATGATGATATTGCAAGAGTTATTTCCTCTGTTAGAGAAAAAACAATAGCATATGATATATATGCCTCTATCCTGTTTATCATCGTATTACTAGCATTAACAATTAGAACAAAAGAAAAGAGGTTGAGTAAGAAAAAGCAGAAGACAGAAGTCAAGAATTGCTAAGGTTAGAATGCACCAACCCACATCAGTCCAAACATTACGCCGATAGGTATCCATAGACCGTATGAGTCTGTTGCTCCACCCATTGCAACACCGAATAACAAACCAATTGATATACCTAAAGCAAGTCTTGCTCCTTTTTTCTTTCTATCATCTTTTACCACTTTTTGTTTAGATTTTGGTTTAGACTTTGACATAGCTTTTAACTATTTAAATTAAGAATTAACCATTTTAATATACCATTTAAACTATTTTCTGTTAATTACATTAGGTAAACATATCCTTTTTCTGTTAAAATACTCCTTGTAATATATACTATTCATGATTATGAAAGAAAAGAAAAAAATAGCTCTAGCACTAGGAGGTGGAGGAATAAAAGGATTTGCACATATAGGAGTATTAAAAGCATTAGAAGAATTAGATATAGAAATTACACACATAGGAGGAACTAGTGTAGGCTCTCTTGTTGGTGCACTTTATTCAATATATGGCAAAGCTTCCATAATAGAAGAATTTTCAAAAGAATTAGATGACAAAGCAATGGTAAATTCATACTATGAATCAGTTAGAACATCACACAAAAAAGATTTACTTTTACTCTTCATTAAGCAGTATTTAGAAAGAAAAACCTTTAAAGATTGTAAAATACCAATAGTTGTAGTTGTTCTAGATATCAATACTGGAGAGAAAAAGTACATCAAATCAGGATCTATTGTAGATGCTGTAAGAGCAAGTTGTTCTCTGCCATTTGTATTTGGCTATCATAGATACAACAATCATAATTTCGTAGATGGAGGTATAGCTGAGAATGTTCCTGTAGAAGCTGTTAGAAGTATAGGGGGCGAAAAGGTTTTAGGTGTAGGATTAGAATCTTACAAAAAGAACACCAAGGAGAAATTTTCTTACAAAGATTTACAAATTGGTATGGTAAGTGGTCTTATGTATCATTCAACTAAAAAAGATTTACAGCTAGCAGAGAAACAAATCTTGTTTGATTTGACAAAATATACAATATTACAAATATTAAAAAACAGACAGGATATTATAGATATGGCATACAAAAAAACCATAAAGATTATGAAAGATTACTAATTACCTTCTGCTTCTACTACTTTAAATATATATAATTCCTTGTTCTTTAATTCTATCTTTCTCTCTAATTCTAACCAATCAACATCCATATATTCTTCCAATTTCTCTTGATATGGGAATTTTACACTTTCGAGAGTAGAGACAATAAGGGCAACTTTCTTTATACCGTACTCCTCAACCATTTCCTTCTCATCACCAGAAATAACATATGTATCAACATCATTAAACATTCTAAGATGCTTTTTTCTAGGAACCCAATCTCTCAGAGCCCATTTCCATTCAGGATTGTATGATTTATTACCTCTATATATCCCTATTAACATATCCCAACCTGGATCATTTATTAAAATCTTCTCTCCTTTTTCAAAATGCTCAACCACTTTAGATACTTCATAGTCATTACCAAACTGAATATATTTGCGTAGTTGACCTGAAGCGTAATAGTAGAAGACAGAAACTGCAAATGTAACACCTGCAATGAGTAGTATTGTGAAGAATCTAAACATATCATACTTCTTCTCTTTTGGAAGTATTGAGTATATGACAAGCATCATCATCACTACTATATTTAGTAAGAACTTTATCTTTATATATTCAGCTTCAAAAAGGAGCCCTAAGAGAGCTAGTATGGAGGATACTACAAATACTAATATATACGTTTTTCTTTTCTTTGATATAGATGTTAGATATTTTAAGAAGAAAATAATAACTACTGGAGTTATTGGAAACATATATCTATCAAATGATTGTCTTAGAATATATACAGCTGTAAAAGACCAAAGTATTAAGGATAGAGTTACAAAGAAATGTTTCTTTTTAGAAAGAAAGTCTTTAAAGAGTACAAATGATGAGAAGAGTGCTGGGAAGAATATTATTTTTGGTATAGAGAGAAAAGAGAATGTCCTAGGATAAAGGAACTTACCAATATAGCTGATTATGGTACCCCATATCTTGGTTAATTGTTCTAGTACTGGTTTTGACTCTACTTTTTTCTCAACTACTTCTGGTTGTACTATGTCTTGTATTGTAGCTGCTTCTGGATTCTGCAATCTTACAATACTCTGTGTAGCGGCTTTCTTTTCAAAATGTTTTAGTTGATATTCTACTCCTCCTTCTGTAATACCTGGTACAACGGTAAAGATTACGGTATTAAGAGGAATCAGAGATGTGCAAAGCATAAGTAGTACATATATGAGTGTTGGAAGAAATAGCTTGAAATATACTTTGAAGTATCTCCATATGGATTTAATATCAAATCCACTCCATTCGTTTATGAGTACAGCTACAGTTAGACCAGGTACTATCATAAAGAAGACAAGTTCTTTAGCTTCCATTACAAGTAGTAAAAGCAAGCCAATAATCCAGTATGATTTCGTTCGTAGTATTGCATAAAGAAAAAGTAGCAAGGAGAAAACAACTGGTATCTCTCGCATGTATGTTGGATAGTTTAGAATAAATTGGAAATTACAGTAGAAGAGTGTTGTTCCTAGTAGAGGGTATATTGTATTGGGAAAAAGTTTCTTTAGAATGATGTAGAAAACATAAAGGGTTATACAAGAGAGAATTACGTTGTAAATCGTAGCTATTGTTAATAACGGACCTGTTAGTAAAAATATTATGGCTACAGGTAGTTTGAAGAGTGAACCGTGTACTCCTACAGCGTAGTGTCCATACCATTGTAAATTCTTAATACAGTGAGTGATTATGTTGGTTTCGTATAAGTAAAGGTCGTCATCTAATAACGTATTTTGGTATTTAGTAGAGAGTACTCCTAGCATAAAGCATACGGTTATGAGTATGTATATGCCGTAATTTTTAAAGAATTTTTCTATTTTTAATAGCATTAGAAGAATTATATCACCTTAACACATTCCATATAACCTAATATTAACTTAAACGAACCAATTGATTATATAAACTAAGTGATTTACGAGTTCCTTTTCTAAATCTTAATTTAACGATAAAATATAACATGGTGAAATAATCAACTGATATAATATTTATTATTTCCAATTATGAAAACCTTATTACAACTATTAAGAGTCAAGCAATATGCAAAAAACTTATTTATATTTCTCCCTTCATTTTTTGCCATGCAATTCTTTAATTTTGAACTTCAAATTAAGAATATAATTGCATTCTCATCATTTTCTTTATTAGCTAGTACAATATACATATTAAACGACATCTTGGATAAAGATACAGATAGAAAGCATAAAAAGAAGAAAAATAGACCAATAGCCTCTGGGAAGATATCTGTACCTTCTGCAATAATAATCTCCGTAGTTATACTAGTATGCAGCTTCTTATTAGCAACACTTTTAAACAACAACTATGTCTATATACTTATGGGAATCTACTTAGTTACAAACATTCTTTATATTTTTATTCTCAAACACATTGGAATAATAGATGTACTTACTATAGCTTCAGGATACATCATAAGAATTCTAATTGGTGGAGCTGCCACTAATGTCACCATAAACAAGTGGATTATCATCATGACATTTCTCTTAGCACTCTTCTTGGCTTTTGCAAAGAGAAGAGATGATGTACTAATAATGGAAGAAACTGGTAAGAAGATAAGGAAATCTATAGAAGGATACAGCTTACAATTTGTTGATTCAGCACTTTTTATAACTTCAGCAATAACATTAGTAGCGTATATTATGTATACTATCTCAGCAGAAACGATACAGAGATATGACTCTGACTATATATATATTACATCAGTTTTTGTACTATTAGGAATATTGAGATATCTACAAATTACCATGGTTACAAAAGATAGTGGTTCACCTACAGAGGTCTTGTACAAAGACAAAGTATTACAATTAGCAATATTAGGTTGGCTTCTCTCTTTTGGGATAATTATGTATGCATAGCTATCCAATTTTCTATAGCTCTGGCTGATCTATATATTAAACTAGGTTTCGGAGCATCATATATGCTTGAATAAGGTTTGACTAATATCCTATTCTCTATACCTGCTAGATATGCAGCATACATATCTGTTGCTACTCTATCACCTACCATATATGTATCTTTGTGGTTACTAAATTCCTTCTTTGCATCAATAAATGCATGAGGATTTGGTTTGTTAGATTTAGTAACAATTTTATCTACAATATTTCCAAAAGTTTTTTCTAATTCCAATCTCCTGCTACTACTACTGTTTGAAACTAGTACTATTTTATTTCCTTTTTTTCTAAGAGACCCAACCCATTCTATACTCTTCTTTGGTATTACTGCCTGATCTCCTCCTAGAGTATCGTCTATATCTAAAAATACTAAAGAGTTAGATATATTTTCAGTATTAATTTCATATATCGAAGTACTCATAGAAGTTATGAGTGTAGATTTTTTAGGATGTAACCAAAACTTAATATAGTATCTATAGTTCATTTTCTTTTTTTCTCAACTTTAAATACCCAATTCTTAAACAAGAAGAAATTCCAACACATTATCATTCCACTAATAACCATTTTTGATATGAATCCATCTGGAAAGATGTTTTCAACAAAAGGAACTATTTTATAGATATATGAATCTAAGGATATAACTTTGTAGAAGAGATAGAACACATATATGTTTACAAAGTAGTTAAATGTTGTAAGTACAATATATCTTTTCAATTTACGAGTTCTATTTCCTGAACCTGCTTTAAATGACCAAGTGTTTTGGAATATAAAGTTAAAGGATATGGAAAGTAATACAGATATGATATTTACAATCGGTTTGTATACTCCAAATGAAGATAGTAGATACAGAACTCCAAAATCAATTAATACTGTAAGTATCCCTATTAGAAAGTATCTACCAAACATGGCATTTTTCACTTCTCTAAAATAATAAAGTAGTGAGGATAAACAAAAATTCTTTTCTTATACATATTTTTAACTTTATACCCCTTTTCTACCAAAATTTCTTTTAAACTTGTTGCTGAAAGCTCCATACTTTCTTCTCCTGAAAAAATTTTATCATGTAGTTTATTGAAAATCACAAACTTGCTATCCAAATCTATATCTTTTATTATCAACTTTGTACCATTACTTAATTTTCCTATTAAATCAACAAGAAAATTTAGCTGTAAATCTGTTGGTATATGATGCAAGACGTCTATCAATGTCACAGTATCATAATCCTTTATATTATCAGGAACAAATTTACCATCATAAGTTTTTATAGTTACTGGTACTTTGTAGCCTGATAAAATTGTTCTAGCATTTGAAACTAATTTATTTGAAATTTCTATACCTCCAAGTTTCTTTGGAGATAGAAACTCCGCACATAAACAAAGAAACATACCAGAACCACAACCAATATCAAAAATACTTTTGTTCATACCTACCTCTTTCAAAACATCGTCAAAAGGACATATATATGGTCTATATGATATTTTCAACTTAGAAATAAAATCTGTACTAATACTTTTCGCTCTTAAGATTCTAGACAGATTGGAAGCTGATAATTTTTTTTTGTTCATAATCTTTATTATTCTTTTAACAACAACTCCACAATCTTCTTAGATGTAGTACCATCTCCATATGGATTTACTGCCTTAGCCATCTTTTCATACTCCTCTTGGTTATCTAGTAAAGTAGACGTTTCTTTTATGATCAGTTCTTTGTTTGTACCAACTAGTTTAGCAGTACCAGCATCTACACCCTCCTGCCTCTCTGTAACATCTCTTAGTACAATAACTGGTTTACCTAGAGATGGTGCTTCTTCTTGTACTCCACCTGAGTCTGTTAGTACAATATGTGCTTTGTTCATTAACCATACCATGTATGGATACTCTAATGGATCCATTAGATGAATATTTGGTATATCACTAAGTATTCTAAACACTACTTCTCTTACATTTGGATTAAGGTGTACAGGATATACAAACTCTACATCAGGATATTTGGTAGAGAGTTCTTTAACAGCATTACATATATTTTCGAATGGTTGACCAAAACTCTCTCTTCTATGTGCTGTTACTAGTATTACTTTCTTGTTAAAATCTATATCTTTAAAAAACTCTAAATACTTCTCATCACCTTCTTCTTTAAGTAGGTCTAATGCTAGGAAGAGTGCATCTATTACTGTGTTTTGTACAACATGTATTTTCTCTTCTTTAATACCTTCTGCTAAGAGATTCTGTTTAGCTTTCTCTGTAGGACACCAATGGTAGTCTGCAATATGTCCTGTTAATATCCTGTTTATCTCTTCAGGGAATGGAGAGTATTTATCTCCACTTCTTAGACCTGCCTCTAGGTGTGCTACTGATACTTTCTTGTAGAAGCCTGCTAATGCTCCTGCAAATACAGTAGTTGTATCTCCTTGTACAATAATTAGGTCTGGTGCTACTTCATCAATTATTTTCTCCATACCTCTTAGAGCATCTGCTGTAACATCAAAGAGAGTTTGGTTTGGTTTCATTAGATTTAAATCGTAGTCTGGTTTAACAGTAAAGAATTCTAATACTTGATCTAACATTTCTCTATGTTGTCCTGTTACCGCTACTTTAACATCAAAGTTATCTGGATATTTTTGAAATTCTTTAATCAGAGGTGTCATCTTGATAGCCTCTGGACGTGTACCAAATATGAAGAGTATTTTTTGCATAACTGTTATTGATTAAATTAAGTTTATATCAATTATACCAATCTAGCCTAGTATGACAATACATAAGTTTTATAAATTCTGCTATTTCTTATTTCTGCATTACACAATGATATCTTAATATACCAAATAAAAACCTACTTTCTGATAAAAATAGTTGAAATTAGCATTATTATCTATGTATACTATACAAAATAAGCTTTAAATTCAGGTATATGATTATTATAATTGCACCCTATCCAGACCCAAATCAACCAAAGGATGGATTCTTGGCAAGAATTTCCTACATAGATGATATATTTAAAGATCAGAAAAAAATATATATTTGGTTTGATTCTACTCTAAAAACAGTTAAACCATTGGGAGGACAAGTTGAAAAAAATATTCAAAGATATTATGTAAATCATTACAATCCAATTCATATATTATATATACTTAAGTTCGTTCTTAAAGCAGATTTCTGTTATTTTCACAGTGTATACCATACTTTCAAATTTTTTTACTTATTACTATTAAAAAAATGTATTATTGATTTACACGGACTGATTGTCGAGGAGGGTGAAATGATGGGTAATTATTCAAGTATTCCTCATTATAAAAGACTAGAAAAATTTGCAATCACACATGCAT
The DNA here is from genome assembly GCA_050943415.1 of Candidatus Dojkabacteria bacterium. Taxonomy (GTDB): domain Bacteria; phylum Patescibacteriota; class Dojkabacteria; order SC72; family SC72; genus UBA5232. The sequence continues at coordinate 10,854 of JBMNPD010000014.1, read as the reverse complement.
ACAAAGTTGTTTCCGTAACAGAAACAATGGCAGACTTCATACAAAGTAAATACCCTAAAAAGAAAATAGATTTCATTATATTACCTATTTTTGATAATAAAAAAAGATTGAAAAGTAAAAAGAAAATTAGTCAACTATATAATCAAGACAAACAACCTGTTATATATTCAGGAACAGCATCTGTATGGCAAGCTGTAGATAAGATAGTTAACTTAATAAAGAATTCATATACTAAATATAGATATACAATACTTACCCCTGATAAAGATACTTTCGAAGAGAGATTAAGGAAATCAAAAAACAATATAGAAATAAGAAGTGTAAAAAAAGAAGAAGTATACGATTATTATGACAAGTCTTTATATGGAATAGTTATTAGAGAAAACAATATCGTTAATACTGTATCATGCCCAACAAAGTTAATAGAGTATATGGCTACAAATGTATTACCTATCGTAGAATATACTTCCATAGGTGATTTTGAAAAGCTTGGTTATAAATATATTCTGTCACAGGATTTAGAAAAAGGGAAATTACCTTCTATTCAAGACCTAACGCAAATGCTTGACAAAAACATTGAAGTTGTCGAGAAATTACAAAAGCAAACAGAACTCGGAACAATAAAGCTACAAGAGATTCTTGATAAGTAATTATATTAATCAATCCACTATGAAAAACAGAATAATGAATTTAATATTTTTGTTTTCTTTACATATACCATTAACAGCATTTACAATACTAATGATATCAATCATTGGATTTCTAATAAATATTTCTATCAATCCATCAATTATACCAATATCTTTAGTAGTAAGTTCAACTTTGCTTTTTTTTCTTACAAAAAAATTTAGAAAGAAACAGAATATAAGTACCAAAAACACCATTATTTTATTTCTAATAGTTCTACTATTCTATATCGTAGCGACTCTATTTGTTGCACACTTCTATGATGTTTCTGCCGATGGACAACATTATCATCAAGAAGCAATAATTGCGATGAAGCAAAAACATTGGAATCCTCTTAGAAGTTATAATGTCCCTCAAGGGCTACACCGAATCGCAAAAACATGGGTGCAGCATTATGCCAAAGGATCAGAGATTGTATCTTCTGCTATTTATTCATTTACACAAAGGATAGAGACTGCAAAAGTATTTAATATTCTTTTCATTTTCAGCTCTCTATTGCTCGCAGCTTATGTTTTTATCAATGAGTTTAAATTCAAAGTTACAGAAAGTATTCTAATTGCATACGCATTAGCGTTAAATCCTGTGGCAATTTATCAACATCTCTCATTTTATATCGATGGTCAGATTTATTCTCTAATAGTGACAAGTATCTTTCTTATGATTATGTATATTAGAAAAAAAGACAACTTATACCTAATTATGTTCTCTATCATAATCTGTCTACTTATAAATCTAAAATTCACAGCAATTTTATTTGCTGTGGTATTATGTTTTGCTTTGCTATTTTTTATGTTTTTCATGAAAGTTTTCAATTGTAAAAAAACTATACTAATTGGAACAATACTTTTGTTAGTAGGTATTGTTAGTATATTTCTAGTTGGTTTTAATCCGTATTCATATAATACTCTAAAACACAAACATCCCTTTTATCCATTAGCTGGAGATAGTGCAATAAATTTTATGCCTGAAAATACTCCTAACGAGTACAAACCACTTAACAAGATTGAGAAAATACTAGCTTCATCCTTTATTCTAAAAACAGACGGATCAAAAATAATTCCTAGAATTCCATTTAATCTTACAGAGTGGAACTTTACTTTTATGCAATTTACAGATATAAGAGTGCAGGGATTTGGTGTCTTTTTCATGGAGATTAGTTTACTTGCATTGCTGCTCTATTTTTATATATTGTTTAACAAAGATTATACTAATAAGCATAAAGTTTATTTGGTTTCTTCAGCGAGTATTATCTTATTAAGCTGTTTGATTATTCCTGAATCTTGGTGGGCAAGGTATGTCCCGCAAATGTATATATTAACAATATTACCTGTTGTTTTTACCTTTATTTTTAATAAACAAAATTTCCTATCAAAATTAGTACTATTCTTTTTAATACTAAATTCTATATACACAGTTGTAGCATATGTAAACGCTGCACACTATAACGCTAATTCGATAAATCAATCTATTATGAAATTAAAGGAAGAAAATAGAGATATAATAATTTTGGAAAACGGTGCTTTCTACAATAACAGGATTAGACTCGAAGAGAATCAGATAGAGTATAAAGTTGTCGACTTACAAAAATGGCAAGAGATTGATAAACCAACAGAAATAATCTTTTGTGAATCACTATTTGAAGTTAAATATGATGATTAAAGATTTAGATATTCTTTTAGTCTTTTGTTCATAGAATCAAATGAATGTTCTTTTTCTAATACTTTCTGAGCATTTACTGAGCATTCATACATTTTATCTCTGTTTGCAAGAAGATACTTAATTTTCTCTACATACATATCAATATTCGTATAATCTTCTACCAAGAAACCTGTTTCAAAATCTTTAATCAATTCCTGAATTCCTCCAACATTAGATGATAGCACAGGTAAACCAATGGATACTGCTTCTAATATAACATTTGGCATACCGTCATATTCGGATGTGTATAGAAACAGGTTATAATCCTTGGTCTCTAAATTATTAAGTCCTTTTGAAAATCCACCCATATATTTAATATTTGGATACTGATTAAAATCCTGTATATCAAATTTACTTAAAACTGGTTGTCCATAAACATAGAAACAAACAGGCAAATCACGACACTTATTTGCAATCTCTATTAGAATTTCTGGATGTTTTTCTTCATCTAAACGACTTGCCCATAAAATATTAAAATCACCATTTTTAATTTTGTCAGCGTCAGGTTTACGCATAACCTCTACTGGCTGATAGAGAACCCTCAACTTATCTTCCTTATGTAAACCATAATAATCACTTAGAAATTTAAGTTCATTATAATTATCTGAAAATATCAAATCACTATACTTAAATATTTTATCAACATAGGTTATTCCAAAACTATAATATATATTATAGTTCATTCTTCTTGATGAGAAGAAAAATGGATTATATTTGCTTACCTTTGAAAGATAAGCTCCATATCTTATATACATCTCAGAAATTTCATAACAACCAATATTGTAGATGAATTTTGGTTTAATAAAAGCAATTACTGTTGCTAGTAATCGCTCTCTTACATAATAATCTTGGTAAGGATATTTATTACCTATATCTATAAATATCACTTGTTTTGGCAATCTAGATTGCAACATAACTTCCGACTCTCTTAAGGTAACAAGTACTATTTTTGCTTTCGGATTGATAGATAAGAAGCCTTTTATCAAATTTAATACGACTTTTTCTGCTCCACCAATTTTAAACCATGGACAAAAAATCAGATGATCTACATTTCCTCCGATATCATTTACGATTGAAAAAAAATCTTTCGCATATTTATCACATACACTTTTATAACATTCTGTAATATTTGGAAACTCTGATAAAGCAAAAAACTCAGGTGTATATAAATTTATTTCAGAAAAAGCGTTAAGAAACCATTCTTCTTCCAGTAAGGGATTCGTTACCTGTATAAATCTCTTATATATCTTATTAACAATTGCAATGTTCAATGAACTTTTTATTATATTTACTCTAGCAAGAAGTTTAAAAATTTTAATAACAACTCCTTTTAGGAAAAGAACAAAATTAAACCTACTCCCTTTACTTTTAATTTCATCGTTGTTATTTGTAAAGAACTTTTCTAGCACTGTTGGGTTATGTAATGAAGAGTCACCAACCAGTGGCTCTGATTTAGGAACAAAAGAATTCTCACTAAAAACTATTGTCTTATGAACACATTTAACGACACAATTATTTGAGATTGATTCACAGTAAAATCTCCATAAGTAGTCTTTCCAAGATATTTCTTTTATGTCTTTTACTATAGTTTTATTACAAGCAAAAATTTCTCCAAAGCAATTATTCCAAACTAAATCGGAGATGTTGAACAATTTATCATCAGAAGAAAAAAATCTAGTTATATTAGTCTTAGCTCTTTTATTAATATAATACTCTGGTATTACAATGTTTTTATTCAAATCATTATTTAGGATATATTCTATAAAAGAAGAACACACGAAAGACCCTTGTGTTACAAATAATAGCTTTTCAGAATTTGCTTCTAATAATAATTTATTGAACGATTTATCTCTCCCTATTTGTTTACAATAAATATTATCTCCAAATTTCTTTTTTAAATAAGAGATATCTAAAGATATTTTTTTCGATGAGAATAGAAATATTTCGATATTTACATTTTGTCTACCCTTTTTAATACCGTTATACAAACAAGAAATAGTTCTGTACAAACTACTACCATAATCATCAACTTCTACAAAAACAGATATTTTCATTTAAAAATACTTTTAATTATAACAACATTTCTTTTATCTCCCATATAAAAGATTTTCCTAATCGTTTAATCTATATACAGAAAAATAAAATTTTAAATTTTTAAATTAAGATAATAGAGTACCAATCTCTTTCGCTTTCCCCTCCCATGTATTCTCTAAACCCTCTTTCTTAAGAAGTTCTAGATACTTCTTATCTTCACTCTTACTCAATCCATCCTCTATCTTTTTAATGAAATCATTAACTTCATTCTTAGCAATAGATACACTACTATACTTCTTACACTCAGGCATAGCCGTAGTAACAATAGGTTTACCCAAAGCCATATACTCAAACAGCTTAACAGGAGAAGTAGACTCCGTAACTTCATTAATCTTAAAAGGAATAGTAGATACATCAAACCACTGAGCATACATAGGAAGATCAGCATAATCAACAGGCCCCATAACTTTGATATTATCAAGCTTATTAAGCCCAGCATTACCCAAGCTACCATCATAATCCCACCCTATCAAAACTATCTCCCAATCTTTTCTCTTTTCAGCAACATTTTTAATTAAAGAGTAATCAAACCAACTAGCCAAAGCACCGTAATACCCTACTACAGTCTTACCACTCTCTACTATACTCTTCATTTCATCAGGTATTGAGTACTCAATATCTGAGAAATGCTCATACACAACACCATTAGTAACAAGTTTAAAATTCTTCTTCCTATGTTTAGCAACATCGTTGTATAATTTAGTTGCAGTAGCAATCACAATACAATTCTTCTCATCTTTAAGTAATCTTTCATGCCTATCAATTACAAACTGAGGAATCTTCTTACATGATATCTTCTCACTAATCTCATCAATGTATTCATACAGTATCTTGTCACCATTCTTAATAGCTCTATCTATCCTCTCATCATCCTCTTCATACATATTAGTTGAATAGACATGAATATATTTCTTAACACCACTTAACCTCTCGTACACCTCATCGTATCTATTGGTTAAATACATATTCTCACCTATTTTCTCATAGCCATCCATGTAGTCATAGTAGTTACGAGTGTTGTAAAAATACAAAAATCCTTTCTTAGCCAACTGTATAGCTATATGCTGAGGTCTTTGATACAAAGGAACTTTCCAATCAATAAAAGAAAGAGAAAGTATTACAGTCTTATCCTTATTATTCCTAATAATATCTTCCAACTTATTATCCACAGAGTAATGCCTAATCTTTCGTATAGGTCCCCATATAGAAATCTTAAACTTAAGATATCTCCAAGACTCCTTAATTCCCCTGCGTCTTACCTCCTTAATCGCTCTCCATATATATATTAATTTTGTTTTAACTAAAAACTCATAGATTATTTTCTTCATGTCACAATAAGTAATATTAGCTACTGAACCCATAATAACATTAAACAAAGTTTTTTACACTAACAATACTTTTACCAACTCATCAACCCTACTGTCCCAACTATTCTCCATAGCTACTTTCTTTCTCCTCTCCCTCAACCCTTTACTATCCTCTTCCAAAGCCTTACATATATCATTCTCAAACTCTTCTTTAGTATCACTCAAATAACAAATATCATCATATACCTCTAACTCAGGTAACCTGACAGAAACAACAGGTCTACAAGAAGCTATATACTCATAAAACTTCACAGGATTAGTACTCCTAATCAAATCATTTAAAACAAAAGGAATTGTACAAACATCAAAATACGCTAAATACCCAACTAAATCCCTGTTATCAACCTCACCTAGAAAAAACACATTACTATACCTATACAACCTCCTAAACTTACTACTATTAATAGCACCAATAAAAACAAAATATTTATCCATATTCTTACTGACAACATACTTCAATAATTCAACATCAACCCAATCATTCAAAGCACCGTAATAACCAATCACAGGCTTCTCACATAAACTATCCAACAAACCATTCTTCTTTGGAGTACTAAACAAATCAAAATCACAACCATTCTTCACAATATGTACATTACTATTCAAACCTTTAGCATATTCATACAAACTATCCGCTGTGGTAACAACCATATCACTATTGCGGACCAACTCTTCTTCACTCTCAACCAACTCTTTTTTAGCATCTGGAAAACCAGAATACAAATCCATCATGTCATATACCAACTTACAATCACCAAATCCTTTCACAAATCTACCCCAAACAGGATGAAGAACAAAAAGAAAACACTCTGTATTTACATACTTCTTCAATATATCCTTAACTGCAGTAACATACTCCTTAACAAAACTATCACTTAAATCAAACTCTCTTAAAATATTTCTGTGCTCACTACACCTAACACTCAATTCATATACTCCTTCTGAAACCTCTCTCACACCATCAGCTGAAGATGTAATTGGATTACAGTAAAAAACAGTAAAACCTCTCTTTGCTAACCTAGAAAACATCTGTTGTGGTCTCTGCTTCCTAAAATCCCATGGGATATTTGGTAAAACAAGTATAACTTTCTCCTTAACTTTAACATCATCTTTACCCGAAGAAATAGATATCGAAGACTTAGATCTCTTTTCAACAATCACCTTTCTTAAAAAATCCTTCAACCTTAACTTCTCCAACAAAGAGATAACCTCTCTTTTAAATATGATTGAACAACTCCACAATCGAAGTTTAAAACTAGCCATTTACATATGCTTCAATAACATTATCTACAGATCCTAAATCATGTAATACCCCATCTTTCAAAAACAAAGCTCTGTCGCAGAAGTCCTTAACAGAAGCAGGTGAGTGAGTAACTAGTACAACTGTCTTACCATCTTTCTTGTATTGCCTAAAAACATCAAAGCACTTCTCTTGGAAAGCCACATCTCCAACAGCTAACACTTCGTCAAGAATATATATATCTGCATCAGCCATAATTGCAATCGAAAACGCTAACCTAACCTGCATACCAGAGGAGTAGTTTTTCAGAGGAGCATCCATGAACTTCTCTAGTTCTGCAAAATCAACAATCTCTTTGTACTTCGCTTCCAAATCACGCTTCTTCATTCCCAAAATAATTCCATTCAAATATACATTCTCCCTACCAGATAACTCTGGATTAAAACCTACTCCTAATTCTAAGAAAGGAACCATTTTACCTCTCACGATAACCTTACCCCCACTAGGCTCATATATACCCGCCATAATCTTAAGTAATGTAGACTTACCACTACCATTTCTACCCATAATACCCACAAATTCACCTGGATAAATCTTCATATCAATATCTTTCAACACTTCATACTGCTCACCAGCTCTCTTAAATATCCTAGATGGATGAGAAAGATACTCTATGAAAGTATCATGCTTCTCATGAGGCAAGAAAAATGACTTTTTAACATTCTTTAATTCTACAATTGGTTTTTCTCCATCCATTAGAAAAATTCAGCTAGTTTAGATACTCTCTTTCTAAAGAACATAAATCCAAGAACAAACACTAACAATGAAACACAGAAGATTATGCCTGTCTGAGCAAAATCTTCCAACCTTACATCAGGACCATTAATGAGACCCTTTCTTGCATATACTACTATGGTTGTTAAAGGATTTAACTTAACAATATTCTGCAAATTCTCAGGTAGCATAGCTAATTTATAGTAGATAGGGGTCATCCAAAATACTAACTGAAGTAGAACCATAGTAAGATTATGTATATCCCTTAACTTAATATACATTACACTGGTAAACAAACTAATACCCGTTATTAATACAAACAGTGTAAAAATACAGAACAAGAAAAGTAAGAAACCCACAAAAGTAGTAGACACAGGAGTAAAGATAGAAAATATGACAAACACAATCATATTAAAGAACAAATCTATCAATGATATAGTAACAGAACTATACACTACAACCTCTCTGGGAAACTTAATTTTAAGGATAATACCAGCCTTACTCATTAACGAAGTAAGCCCCATCATTATAGCTTCATTAAACATATTCATAATGATAATGCCAAGAAGTAAACCCATCTTGTAATCAGCATCCATTTTAAAAATGTTTGACCATATCAAATATATGACTCCAAACATTGCTAATGGTTTAAGTACAATCCATACAATACCTAGGTATGAGTTCTTGTATCTTAGTTTAAAATCAGTTGTTATGAATTGCCAAAGCAATTCCGTATAGTTAAACATACGGTTCATTATATTGGTAATATTTCAAATTGGCAAACAGAAAAAGAATCAGCTATGCACCTAAAAACTTCTCAACCATCTCCATATACTCATCCTGTGCAGCTAAACAGGTATCCATTAAATACCCTTTCTCTTTCGTAAATTCACTTAATCCTCTGTAATAATACTGCTTAATATCATCTAAGATAATGAATGGAACTATGGAATGCTTCGAACACTCCTTAAACATAATCATTCTACCAACCCTACCATTACCGTCTTGAAATGGATGAATCTTTTCAAATTCAAAATGAAATTGGATAATATCCTCTATCTTAATTTTATTCTTCTTGTTGTAGTTCTCTAACAATCTTTTAATTTCATACTCCACATCCTTTGGAGCTGTAGTATCTCTACCACCAACAGTATTTGCTAATTTCTTGTACTCACCAACATTAAACCAATCTTTCTTCTCATCTGATGTATTAGTTTTAAGTATGGAATGGAACTTCTTAATAATCTCCTCTGTTAATGTATCCTCGGCAATATCTAGCATATAGTCGAACATAGAGAGTTGATTCTTCATTTCAATAATGTCATCTATATTTATCTGACCACTTCCTAACAAGGAATTATTATGAAAGATATCTCTAGTATCATCCTCACTCAATGTACTTCCCTCTATCTTGTTTGTGTTGTAGGAGAACTTGTAGGATATTGTATGTCTTAGCCATAGTATATTATACCATTTTAGCGATACTTCCTGTTTTAGTTTCAACAATAATCAGAATCTTTTCACTCTTCCCCTCTTCTCAATACTATGTTACTATTTAGTATATGTAATTTAATATAAATATATAAATAGTATGAAGATACCTAAATTTCTTCTCGGAGTTCTAGTAACTCTTTCTGCTCTACTGTTTTTTCCATACACAAAGACAGAAGCTGCAGAATTTCATTTCAAATCATACACATTAGAACAGGGAGAAACTGTTAAAGATGATGTATATGTTTTTGGAGAATCTGCTGAGATTAAAGGAGTAATAGATGGAGACCTCATCGTTGCAGCAGAGAATATTAAAATAACGGGAACAGTTACTGGCGATATATATGCAGCAGGTAATCAACTAGCCACCACTGCAACAGTGTACGGTAATACATTCTTCTTTGGAAATAATATTACTGTCGATGGTGTACTAAATAGTAACTTGTATGTTTTTGGTAACCATCTAACATTCCTAGGCCAAGCAAGTAAAGATGTAATGTCTTTTACGAACCAAAACACATTTAAAGGGGCAATTGGTGACGATTTGAGAGCTTTCAGTATGAGTTCAACAATTAACTCAATCGTAAGAGGAGACCTGTTACTCTTCGCAGAGAAATCCATAGTTGATGAAGAGAAGATATCAAGAGACATTTACTATGACACAACAATCAAATCCATAGCTAAGAGTCAAGGAATTGATTTAGATAAACAAGCAGAGATTAAAGCACCATCTATTCTTCCTAAAGAGTATTGGGGAGCTAAAGGATTAGGAATGTTGATAAGTTTCGTTACAATGCTTCTATCTGGAGCATTCTTAATATGGTTAACACCTGTTAAAAGTGTACAAATCAGAAGAAAAATCACAGATAGCACTACCGAATTCATTAAAAGTTTACTTACAGGATTAGGTATTCTACTACTAGTCCCATTCCCACTATTCCTCTTACTAATTTCAGTAATTGGAGCCCCTGTTGCAGGATTAATCTTTACATTCATAATGTTTGTATTAATCTTTGGAAGAATATGGGTAGAGTTAGCTTTTGGTAAAGAGATATTGGAACTGTTTGGAGTTAAAGAGTACAGACCATTCAGATCACTCTTAATTGGTAGATTACTATCAATAATTGTAAACTTAATTCCATATGTAAGAACTTTCTACAATATGATTCTAGTCTTTGTTTCTTTGGGAGCAATGGTAAGAATGAAGAAAGATTTCTTCAATATTGCAAAGGAACAGAAAGTTCTACCAGCAATTAAGAAAGAGGTTTTAACTTCTAAAGTTAAAACAAAAACTACTAAAAAGAAAGTTACAAAAAAGAAGTAACATATACTTAACTAGTAATTGAGAGAGGGGAGTGTATGCTCCCCTTTTTTCATAAAAGTTGAAAAACCACCAGCGTAGCTGGTGAGTGCGTTTTATAGCGTAGCGATAATCATAGGTGTTAAACTGGGTACATCCCAAGGAAAGGAGGTACCCGTATATGCATCATAAAACAAACGGTA
>JBMNPD010000013.1:0-20958 GCA_050943415.1 Candidatus Dojkabacteria bacterium | reverse complement strand
GACGACATAGCGGAAGAATTGAACAACAGGCCCCGTAAGAGGCTTGGCTATCGTACCCCTAATGAGGTATATTTACTTAATTTAAATAAATCAAAGATATGTTGCAGTTGCAATTAGAATCTAGGCTATTCTATTAATCTCACTATTGCTGACAGTATAGAGGAAGAAATTATGACAAACACCAACCCTATTATCGCCCATGTTAATGTCCCCTGTGCCTGTTTAATCTTCTCTGGTTCACCAGAAGAAGTCATCCACATATATCCACCTTGAACTATAAAAATTACACAGAGTAACCCTGCTACTGGAAATATATATTTAAATATTCTCTCAATCATTTTGAACATACCACCTAATGTAGGAGGACTATTTCCGCTTTCCCCACTACCTCCACCACCTGCACTACTCGATTGAGCAGTATTTTCACTATTTGTATTACTTTTTTGAAACATATTTGTCGATTGTTTTTTGCTAGATATTACAGTACCTTCATTATCTATATTGCTGCTTTCAATATTTTCAGTTGGGTCTGTTTCGCCTGTTTTTCTAGTATCTTCTGCATTCGTATCACTTTGCCCCGATAAACATGTGTCATTAGATACACAAAATTCCATATATGCATCCAATTTTTCAAGTTTCTTGTTAAAAGAGTATCCATCTGCAGATTGCAAAGTTCCATCTACCAAGGCTTTGATAGTTGCGTTTTCAATATATAATTCGCTAGATCTTATTGAGCTTCTAACTTTTTGCCATTCATTGTAATCGTTAGAATTGGTTAGTCCACTAGTCATTTCCGTCTCTAAATAACTTTTGTACTGTCTCAAATCTATCAACATTTGATTGTATAACTCCTCACTTCTGTTGTAAGAGTAAACAAAAGAAATATTTAGAAAAAAGAAAAACAGTAAAAATAGTATACTAAAAGAATTCTTTTTCATGAACTCTTCCTTTAATTTATTTGATTAATCCTAATACTATCTTACTAATATATGGTAAAAAAACAATAATTCCTGTAATTACAGAAACCAAAACACTAACAAGTACTGCTCCAGCACTAACATCTTTCGCATATTTTATATTAACTTTGTAATCTTGAGATACTGTATCACAAAGTGCTTCTATTGCACTGTTTATAGCTTCTGAAATTAGGACCATTGATATCACTAAACTAATTGCTATCCATTCAAAATGAGATATTTTTAGCACAAAACCAAGAATTACTACTAAAGCCGCTGCAACCAAATCTATTCTAAAATTTCTCTCATTCTTAAATATCAATTTAATACCATTCCTTGCATATCCCTGACTTTTGAAAAAACTTTCTGCCTGATAATTATTATTCTTCATTACTCTATGGCTTTAATAATAGCAGATAATATCGAAGAGGAAAGAATGACAAAGATAAGACCAATTATTGCCCAAGTTAATGTTCCTTGCGCTTGTTGAATTTTTGCGGGATCCCCAGATGATGTCATCCACATATACCCTCCTTGGATTATGAAAATTACACAGAGTAATCCTGCTATTGGCATTATTTTAGAGAACACTTTTTCAGCCATATCGAAAAAGTGACCTAATTGCTTTGGTTCATCTGCAAACACAGAGGATGTTCCGAATATAGAATTAGCAACCAATATTAAAAATATAGATGTTATTTTTGCAAGCATTTATCTAACTTCTAAAATTTGTTTAATTATGAATTGTATTATAGTTGGTGAGATAAATACAAGTATAAGACCAATTAATGCGTATAACAAGGATTTAGAGGCTTCTGCAATCTTCTTCTCATCACCCATTGATAGTATAAATTTGAAACCTGAAAGAACAATCGCTACTACTGCAATAAACACAGAAAAAGACATAGCAAAATTAATCAAGAAGTACACAAATCCTTGTAAATCACCATACCCTGCACGATCCAAACCGTCCAAATTAACTAATAACATATTTAATAGTAATTATCTTACTGCGCCTTAATAAGCTTGGTTAGAACAAACTGAACCAAGATTACTGCAACAAAACAGATTATCAATCCTACAATAGCCCATGTTAAGGTACTTGTAGCTTTCTGTATTTTGGTCTCATCACCTGAAGCTGTGATATATGAATAACCTGCGTATATTAATATAGCAACACAAACTAAAGCAGCTAATGCAATACCTGTGTTAAGAAGGCTCCTTAAAAAGGTTAAGAGATCTCCTTCACCAGTAGTTGTAATATTTTGTATATATTCTAAGGCTGATTCAGCATGAACAGAAGATTCTACAAACAAAGAAGAACCAACTAAAGAAAGAGTTGCTAACGCTTTAGAAATTTTCATAATTGTATAGTATTTATAATATTATATATCTTAATGCTCAATTATATATAAATAAAACCTAACTTGCAACACTACTCAACTTTGTCCAAAACAAACCAAACAATAACCTTTGCCAAAAAAACAATAATCATTCCAACAATTGCAGCTGTGAGAGTCTTCTGCCCTTTAGATATCTGTTCAGGATTACCAGCAGCAGTAATAAAAAAATAACCTCCAACAACCAACATAATTACCGCAACTAAAGCAGAAAGATTTATTATCGTATTAACAACAGGAACAACTTTATTTTGTGCAACATCATCAATATCGCCACTAAAGTTAATTAACCCTGATCTGCCAAGAAATTGTCCAATTTGTACCATATTATTCGTAAATACCTAAATCTAAACTACTACTAATTATAAGTAAGATGGATACGCTTAACAAAACTACCAGCAAACCTATTATTGCATTAGTGATAATCCCTTGCGCCTCTTGTAGCTTATCAGGATTACCCTTGCTAGCTATGAGCATATAGCCACCGTATGCCAGTAAAATTACTGCACAACCAACACCTAAAGGAACAGCGACATCAATTATCTTGCCCACAAAATCCTTTTCATCTCCAAACCCTTCCCCTAAAGCTCCTACATTCCTATTCAAAGTATCACTTAAACCAGCATACGCCTTACCCACAAACAAACTGTTTAATTTTTCAATTATTACCATCATGATTCGTATTATACAGCATACACTATACTTCTGCATACTTACACACAGAGTTGTAATCACAATGCCTACAGTTCCATATATTTGGAGAAGGTTTAAACTCTCCCTTCCTTATCAATTCAATACTCTGCAAAACCTGTTCCTTTGCTTTCTCTCTCTTCTTCTCAGAAACATCTACATTAACAACATTACACGTTTCTACAAAAATATACTTAGCTCCAACAACCTTTAAACCAAACCTTTGTTCAACCATAAAAGCATATAAAGGAAGCTGTAAATCCTTTTTAATATCAGCATCTTTCTTCTCTGATCCTGTCTTGTAGTCAACTATACAAACCTGCTTAACCCCATTCTCCTCTCCTACTAAATCTATTCTGTCAACTTGTCCTGTAAACACAGTATCACCTATATGAGTATTAACAGATTCTTCTAGTTTGTAAGGCCTCTCCTCTTCAGAATACACCTCCTTAAAATATTTCTTCATCAACTCCACTCCCTCTTTCTTCCTCATCTTCTCCTGAGTTTTGGAATCGTAACCTCTAGATATCCAGTTTTTTTCGTACAAAGTTAACAAATCTTCCAATTTAGGAGCTTCAAAAATTCCATCTAACCCCTCTTGTGAATTTAAAAGTATTTTGTAGAAATCCCTTAATGTATTATGAATAGTAGTACCAAAAGCTGTAGAAGAGTGAGCCTTTTGAGGAATCTTCAAAAGATATGAATACTCGTACTTCCTCGGACATCTTTCGTAAGTAGTATACTGAGAGTAACTAAATCTTTTAACCAAATTCTTCACATCCTCCTTTGGAATAATGGAGTCATAACTATCATCAGGTAAGAATTTTAATCCAGGCAGCTTCTTTCCATCTTCACTATCTGTAATATCAAAATCTTCTTCCACTCCCCTGTTAAGAATCTCTGCAAGAAATACGCTTGGCTTCTTTTTTCTCTTTGCATCACCATAGAAGTTTGCAGCAGTTAGATATAGTCTTTCTTTAGCTCTTGTAGCACCAACATAAAACAATCTCCTCTCCTCCTCTAAACTCTCTTCACTTTCATTACGATCTTTGTCAAAAACCTCCTTTATCAAATCATCAGGAATAGGTATAGAATCCTTTCTACCTTGTGCTGGAAATCTCTGACTAACAAGATTTACCATAAACACAACTGGAAATTCTAAACCCTTAGAACCGTGTACTGTCATAATATTAACAGCATTAAGATCTTCCATATCAATTTGATCAACCAAAGGAGACTCTCCTGTTTCTATGGAGTAGTTAAGGTAGTCAACATATTCATAAATATTTGAATCAGGATTATCTTTTTCATATTTCTTAACCAATTCAAAATATTTATTTATATTCGATATAGCAAAGAGATTTTCTGGCGTCTCTTCATCAAGATAGCTTTGAATAATGCCACTATCCATAATGAAATCATAGAGAATATCCACTAATCCTTTGTTCTCCTTAACTTTAATAATACTTGCATTAAGAATTGTTAACAGAGTAGTAATTCTACCTATACTTTCAGAAGAAAAAATCTTAAGAACTAGGCTATTCTCTTCAACACTCTGAATATCTATACTACTCTCCTCTCCTAGTTTTATACCCCACAACTGCTCTAACTGTTCAAATACACTTTGTTTTTTCTCTCTTGCTAAAGTATTTAGTTCTAAGTACTCCCTAGGTGTTAATTTCCATATCGGTAAAGAGAGCAATTTGTACATAGAGGTATCATCTTTGTAGTCAACAAGCACACGCAAGAAACAGATTAAGTCTTTAATTTCTTCTCTAAAATACAATCCTCTTGCTCCACCAAGTTTGTATGGAACTCCTTTGTGTCTCAATGCATGAATAAAAGCATCAGCATGATTATTTGCACGAACAAGAATAGCTATATCTGAAAATTTGTATTTACCTTTCTCTACACTCTCTATACCCAGTAGGTTAGACTGACCTTTCTCATCAAACATTTCACCTTTTGTAGAACCATCATCTATATACTCACCGTGTCCAGTAAGTCTCAATATTTCATCTCTCACTTCATCTGCCTCTTCCTCTTCATTTTTCGCCACCATTAAATTAACAGTATCTTCATCAGCATCAAACACTCCTCTAGCTATCAATCTCTTGTCTATTCCCTCAGTAACTTCCAATCTATGTGGATCATTATGTTTAATCAATGCATATGCCGAATCCAAAATCTCCTGCTTTGATCTGTAGTTCTCTACTAAAACAACCTCTTTAGCATCAGGATATGTCTCCTTAAATTGCAAAATATTTGATATGGCTGCTCCTCTAAACTTGTATATTGATTGGTCATCATCACCAACAACTGTAAGTTTAGGTCGATTACTTTGAGCATCTTTGATACCATCTCCTAACACTAATGTATTAATGAGGACATTCTGAGTATAGTTGCTGTCTTGAAATTCATCTACAAGAATATATTTAAATTTCTTTCTGTACTTCTCCAAAACATTCTTTCTTTCTCTAAATAACTTCACAGTTAAAGTAATTAAATCACCAAAATCTAATTTAGATTCATTTAACTTAAGCTCTGAATACTTCTTGTAACACTCTGCTAATTCTTTCCATTTAGCATATTCTTGCTTCTCTTCATCACTGTTTTGTGGAAGCTTAGAAGCATACTCTATGTAATCATCAGGTGTAACATCTTCATCTTGTAGCCTAGAAACGTGTGAGATGAAGCTATTCAAAAAATCTTGAGGAGAACCTTTAGGTAGAAGAGTCTTAAGAGGTAATTCATACAGATATTTTCGAAGAAATATATATGATTGTGCCTTACTCATCAGAGAAAAGCCTCCATCTACACCAATATTGTAGCCATCTTCTCTAAGAATCGAATCGCAGAATGAATGAAATGTAGAAATGAAAGGTTGTTCATAACCGTACTCCATCTGATCCATGACCCTGTCTTCCATCTCTTGTGCAGCTTTCTCTGTGAATGTTAAAGCTAGTATTTCAGATGGTTTAGCCCACTCTTTCTCAATTATATGAAGAATTCTTTTTGTAATGACTTGGGTTTTACCTGTTCCAGCTCCAGCAATTATTAACAAATCACCATCGTTGTACTGTACAGCTTCTTTTTGCTTTTCGTTTAGATTGAATTGTCCCATTATTTAAGAAGAATAACTAAATAGATGATTACTCCAAGAAGAATTGCAACTATTAAGAGTAACAAAACTTTTGTATTTGGACAGTATTTAACAAATTTTTGAAGAAAAGATCTGACTTCTTTTTTCATAATATGTTTTAGAAAAAATATATTATTTAATTTTAGCTAGTTTTTTTAACATCTTAACCTCACTCATTGTTCCTTCTGAAGTTTTCAAAGAAGGAGTTTCTAGTATGAAAGGAATGTTTTTTAAGTTCTTGTTAGAAAGAATATTTGAAATTGTCTTAGAACCTAGTTTACCTTTACCTAAATCAGCATGTCTGTCTTTGTTTGAGGAGCAATCTGCCATAGAGTCATTTAGATGGATTGCTTTTACATTTTCAATCTGCAACTCTCTATCCATATCTTCTAATACTCCATCCATATTGTTTACCCAATCATATCCTGAAGCATATGTGTGTTGTGTATCAACAACAAAGCCTACTCTCTTCTTGTCTTTGACTCCATCTCTCATGTTTTTCAATTCTGTAAAGTTTCTACCAAGACTACTTCCTGTTCCAGCGGTTGTTTCTATGAGGAGTTTCTGAGTTCCTTTCACTTGATCGAGTACACACTGTATTCCATATGAGATTCTTTCTAAACTATCTTCGTAGGAGAGTTCTTTTTGTGAACCAGGGTGAAAGCATACTCCTAGTATTTCAGCATCTATTTTTCTCTTTTTTATCAATTTAGTAACTTTTTCTGCAAAATCTAGATATACTACTAAACCCATTTTACTAAGATGGAAGAGTTGTTTGTTTTTTCTTGCTAGATTGGTTAGATATATCCCATGGATTAAGATTTTCTTTACATTTGATTCTTCTAGAGCATCTACAAAAGACAATATTTGTTCATCTGGTACAGGTTTAGTAACCCATTTCATAGGGGCTGTTGGCATCATTTGGATACTGTTTACTCCGTACTTATCACCATTCTTAATTGTATTTTCCATTCCTCCTGATGAAGAGACATGAATTCCTAAATACATGTATATATTATGTCTCGGAGAGAGTGAAATAGCAAATGTGTATTCCACGAAAAAGATATTAATATGATTAGTATATATTAGGAAAATGAAGTATAATTATAGATATTGGAGAGGTGCCTGAGTGGTCGAAAGGAACTCACTGCTAACGAGTCGTAGGTCTTAAAGCCTACCGAGGGTTCGAATCCCTCCCTCTCCGTATGATCTCAATAGCACAACCATCAATCAAAGCTTTACTAATCTTCTGATAAGCACTATTTAAAATCCGACTAAAAGTCGGCTGTGATACTCCTAATTGCTCAGCAGCAGAAATTTGATCCAACTCATCAACATGATAAAGCTTTAACGCTTCTATCTCCTCTGCTAACAACTCTATTGTTTCCAAATCTCGCAACGGCACACCCAGAGGTTTGAAGTAACAAGCTCTGGGTGAGCAAGATACATTGCGATGTCGTCTAGGTCTTGGCATAGTACTTAAGCTACCTGAGATTTATTAACTCTCAATCCTCGACCTCGTCCTCTTGGACGATTGCGTTTACCAACACCAACCTTTTTCTGAGGTGCTGAAGGATTTTGGCAATTTCCTCTACCTAAACCTGTCTTTGGACCTTCTCCTTGAGGTCCTGTTCCATCAAAATTTGGCATATTAACCTCCTTTTTTAATTTAGTTATGCATACCTATTCATAATAACATGACAACAAAATACTGTCAACCACTCCAAACTAACATATCTAACCATAAAGAAACATTGTTCCTACAAACCTATTTATTTACCACATCTTCGTTTAAAGATTTCTCCTCCAACTTTTTCTGACGCTCTACCTCAAGTTTTAATTTAGTAAGAGATTCTCCCAATCTTTTAACAATAGGAAGTTCGCTATTTGTAGAATTAACAGCACTATATACACTTTCAAAATACCACAACTTCTTCTCTACTCCCCTTTTGAAAAAATTAAATATTGAAAGACCGTACAATTGCAAATTAGATGTTAAATCCTCCATATTCTGTATCTTGTCAGCCAGTATGACCACAGTATCATCTATGGGATTATCTCTAACAACAGTAATAGTATGAGACTTCCTCTCCTCCCAAGGTAACGATTTGTCTGGTTCAGAAGCAAGATTTACCAAAGAAGCTACTCTACTTCCAAATAATCTCTCAATATCTTCAATAGTATTGTTTGTATCCTCTACAGTATCATGCAAATAACCTGCAGAGATTACCTCATCATCATAATTATATTGCCCAAGGATATTAGCAACGGCTATGGGATGACAAACAGCTGGTTCACCGTTAATTTTACGTACTTGATTAGCGTGAGCATTGATTGCAAAGATTTTTGCTTTCTCTTTTATATCTACTACAGCATTCAAAGAAACTACTCCTTTTCTTTCAATAGAAGCAACTTCTTCAGCTATCGAATTACTTATATTTATCATAGATATAAGAATTCAATATTATACAACACAGAGAATTGTAGTTTCAACAAAAAATTTACCCTATATTTACCAGTTCCAATCTCCAGGGTTCTCAAAACACTTAAAACTATACCCTTTTCTTTTTGCGATAAGGTATTGCAACAGCAAATTTTTAAATTCACCGTCTTCTAATTCTGTAACACTGTTTGTACCTTCTATAAACCGTATCATGCGTAACTTCTCATAGCCTTTCAATCGAGATATTTTTTCATCAACGTTTTTTGCTTCTTCTAAGAATCTTTCCCCTATCCAAGGCATCTCATTATCTCCTACATTTGTTACATAAGCATTGTCAGGCACAACAGACTCTTTCCCTTTCTGATCATCTATATCATTCTTGTCCCCAGTCTCTCTGTTCTCATTACCAACAGTACTATTCCCAAACTGATTATTGACATTTACTTGATTATTATGTTCGTTATTCTGAGAAGTATCATCTTTTCCTTTGCCTCCAACATTCGGAGAATTATTCTCTCTACTAACATCTTCAATACTCATATTTTTTCTTATTTGATTAATATATTAATAAGCTACTAAAATATTGATATACTTGTCAACAACCTATATCTACACTCTTACTTTTTACCCTTTCCCTAACATCTCTCCACCAATCATCTTTTGTCGCTATTAAAAATGCTAACGATGCTAAAGCACAACCAAAAATAGAATCAATCACATAATGCTCACCACCGTACCAAGTAGTAAAAATAATAAAAATTGGAAAAACAAACAACAGTAAAGCCTTCGGACCAAGAATATACTCTCCCCACAAAGCACCATAGAAAGACCAAGCTGCATGCAACGATGGAAACGCTGCAAAATCATTATGCCCATGACCATCAACAATAAAACGATAGTCAATACCAAAATACCTAGTAGACAGAAAAATTCTCTCCACATCTGGCAACAAATGTATATTATTCGCATACCAAGGAGGGACAGAAGGAAAGAATATGTTTACAATAACTGAAAAAAAAGAAAGACTTATGAACCCATAAATATACTTCCTAAAAGTAGGAATATCTTTCTTCCAAGCTAAGGCAGCAACAAATACCCAAAAACCAAAAACAGAAACATATGCAAAGAAAAGTAAGTAATCATACCAGTTTGGAATAAACGAACCAGCATCAATACCTGAAAGATTCTTTTGCAAAAACTCTACAAGAGTCTCACTATCAAAAACAAACAACATCTTCTCCCACCTAATCAAATCATCATCTAACAACGGTCTGTTCAACAACTGAGATATATCATACGCTTTAGCTCTAGAAGCTTCGAAAACTGATATTAAAATCACAGGAAGAAGCAATTCTTTAAAGAACAAATCCTCCTTTCTGAAAAACAAAACAGCAAGCATTAACACAATTGCCAAAGGAAAGAAAGCAAGTTTGAAAACAAAAAAGTATAAATACACTAATAGAGTAATGAAAACAACTAGTAAAATTCTCTTCTTGTTTGTTTTTAGGCAGATATTTTTCTTCACATCAGAAAACAACAAAATTACTCTAAACAACAATCTACTTTGTCTTTAACAAATTTGCCAACTTTTTTCCAAAAGCTTACTTTCCCCTTCTTCTTACTATTTTTCATCATTTTCCTTTTTAACATTAACTTCTTCAGGATCTATTAACCCCATATTTAAAGCCCAAAAGAGAGAGTACAAACCGTAAGCTTTCTCAAACATCTCCTCGGCAACTTTTGTATTGCCTCTACCAAGATGCTTTGTACCGTACTCCATAATTCTGTAACTTGCTACTAAAAGATGTTTTGATATGCACCAAACCTCTCCCTCATACTCCTTAATTATTCTTTTTAGTAAATCCTTTCTCATCTCACGAATCTCATTTAAAAGTTC
This sequence comes from Candidatus Dojkabacteria bacterium, assembly GCA_050943415.1. Lineage (GTDB taxonomy): Bacteria > Patescibacteriota > Dojkabacteria > SC72 > SC72 > UBA5232. Next base: position 10,430 of record JBMNPD010000013.1, on the reverse strand, counting down.
GTAGTATTTAGAATTTTCTGTCTTTGCACCACTAAAGAACAGATGCTCCTCTATGGAGATGAGATTCATGATAGCAATACTTAAATCTTCATCTGCTGAGAGATCTAATTTGTGATCCTTTTTTAGTGCATCATACTTCTCTACAAGTTCGTTAACTTCGTCCATATCTACTTCTTTTTTCTTTTTATCCATATCAAATATATTAAAACTTAGTGTGCTAGTATACTATTATGTAGAAAAGAATGGTAGCCAACAGTAGTATGAATATGGGAACCACCACTTTCTGAAAAGGTATGTAAACCCTGTTACCGTTCATATACAACATAGTTTTATGTATCTCTGCTCCAATGTAGAAAGAGAGAGAACCTACAATTATGCCTAACAATACTTTGTCTACTCCCCACATACTGTTTTGCTCATGCCCTATCATTCCTCCAAGTTTAAGAGGAAGTATGAACAACAGAATAGTTAGAAGAAAGACTCCAAATGAAATTAAACAAATATGTTTACTCTTTTTCTTTAGTTTTGATTTAACAAAATTAACTAACCAAAGTGCTGAAGAAATCATCAGTCCTCCTATCCATATTCCTGTAATACTGTCATCTATACCTAAATATCTTGAAAAACCCACTCCTGCTCCTACAGCAACAGTACATACAGGACATATAGCGTAAGTAGGTTTAGCAACAAGCAAAAGGAGTGATGTAGTTAGTAGTATTGTAAAGACCTTTTTACTTTTCTTTCCTTTTTTACCTCTTTCACTTTTCTTTTTTCTTTTTGAAGAATCTGTTTTTTTTAACAAATAGCCAAACAAAGGTAAAACTACTAAGAATATGGATACACCAATGATTAGTTTTTCTGTATTTCTTTTTCCTCTCTCATCAACTACTTCTATATCTTCTTCTGTCGTATCCTCTCCTTGTGTCATAGCATTTAGTTGATCCATTATGGTACCAACAGAGCGATAGCATTTACCATCTACATACAGCATAGGTATTGTAGCGTTGTTTAAGCTGATATTACATTTCGTAAGTTTCTCTTTGTAACTTTCTACATTCTCGTCGCTCTCATTTACTTCAATATGCTGTATATGTATTTTTTGGTCTAAACCTTCATTAGTTATTTTATCTTTTACAACTAGACAATATGGACAACTTTTACTCCAATACAGAATTGGTTGATTGTCATCACTTGCACTTACTTTCCCTGTTCCAACAAGTATCAAAAGTAAAATAAAAGGGATTATGAATATATTTTTAAACACCTTTTTTAATATGATATTTCTCAGCATACTGGACATTCTACCTCATTTTTAGATATATTGTATATATATAATTTATATTTTTCACAAATTATGGAAGAAACTAAAGAGAATACATCTCCGCAGGAGATAAGTAAGGAGATACTTCAAGAACCAAAGAATCGCTGGAGTATTGTTTTGATTGTGGTAATGTCTGTAATAATCTTGTTTTTACTAGGATATATTGCATATCAGAAAGGATATATTAAGTTCACGACAGAACCTACAAAGCAGGAAGAAAAAGTGGAGGAAAAAAAAGAAGAAGAAGAAAAGGTAGAAGAGAAAGAAAAAGTTAAAGAAAACACTCAAACAAAAGAGGAGAAACCTGAAAGTACTCTTTACAAAGGTAAGTATTTAACTGCAAAAGTTCCTACAGGTTGGAGTATTAAGGAGTATCTTGATGGTGAGGGTGATGCTCAAAGTAGTGTACCTCTTAAAGGTTTAACTCAATTAACTGTCTTCAAAAGTAAGGAGGAAATTTTGTCTTTCAAGGGTATCTACGGTATAGGTTTTGAGGGTTGTCCTGAGTTACCACATTTTCCTGATAGTTCTGTAGAGTATGAGAAAGAGCAAGAGGGATACAACAAGGAGATGTTTGGAGAGATCAAATATACCAATTACATGAGTTCTGATTATGTAGATTTCAAATTATTAGGACAGAGAATGAGACTTGTTGGGAACAAGATTTACTATGATACAGTACCAAACAATAGTTACTTTGAACCTCAGTGTGCACATGCTTTTGTTGATTTAGAACCATTAGGATATACAGCAGAAACACCTGACAAGATTCATGCATATGTGTATGAGATGGTTTCTAGTTTAACTAAAGCAGATAGAGATACTTTGATATCCATATTGAGTAGTATAGAGGCTAAGTAAGAGAACAAATTCTTGATTTACAAGTATGATATAAACTCTTGTTTTGACGGAAATATTTCAAAATCTCTCCAGTTTTCATCTTTACCTGGTAGAAATCTTGATACATCTTCACCGTTTTCCTTTGCTTTTACATACTCCCTTCTATCTTTTATTGTCAATTTACCAAAGAAATGATTAAACCAGAAAGCATACCACTGTTTAAATAACGGACCCATGATTAATTCTTGTTTTTCAACTTTGATATCTGTACCATAAGCTTCTTTTGTTCGATATATCAAATAATTTCTTTTTCCTCGTATTTCTTTCCATTGCCAATCCAAATCTTCAATAGCGTCAGCATTACCTTTTGGTTTTAGCGAGCTAGCTTCTCTTTCTAGAAGAGACATTTCATAATCACGTTTGCAAATTAAAATGAAGTGTTGTGCTTCATCTTCTTTTGTAATTTCTCTTTCTGGATAGCGTTTACCTTCTTTAAAGCATAACTCTTCTACTTCTCCATCAGTACTCTTACGTAAACCAAAATTTTTAGGTAATTCAAATAAAGATTCTATGGACATATATATTCCAACAACTATATAAACAACAGGGCAGTAGATTAATTATATACAAAGAAGTATATTTATCAAGAAACAAGTAATTTTATACAGGCATTAAACTATTCCATACTTTATCTCGTTTAACATTCTAGCCAATAAACCAGAGATTTTTACGTTCCGACTACCACTCAAATCAAAACGAATAAAACATTTATATTGGTTATAAAAAAAGTTTTTAGGATTATTATAGAAAGATATATTAAAGACATCTTCCTCTTTTTTTATGCTCAAAGTATTTGCTTCATCTAACTCTCCGTGTCCCTCGCTATACCAAGTAAACAGATTATCCTTTAATGTCCTGTTATATGGATTATCATTCTTTTCAATTCCTTTAAACAATTCAATTAAGTATGGATAGAAAATATGCTCACAAGGAACTACAAAAGAGTTATTCGGATAGTAAGGATACATTACCCAATAAGGATCGTGTGCACTGAAATCTATATCAATAATTCCATCTCCTTCTTTAAAGGATCGCAAATCAAACAACGACAGATGATATATTTTGTCATTTTCCTTATCAACTAACGCGCTTTTTGGTAAAGGTTCCATTTCTGTGCCTGACGGAAAATCGAATTCGTAGTTATAACTCATTTTCATTAGAATCAGTTTAAATAATATATTTTACATTTCATCACTAATTTGCAATTATTTCTCAGATAACCATATTCCATATGGTGGGACTAAATCTACAACCAAAGCAATATTGTAGTTTGTTGAATCATTTCTATACTGTTTTGCAAAAGACTTATTTACTCTAAACCTTAAATGTTGTTCTAAAGGTTTTAGGTTGTTCTTACCTCCTATTGTTAAATAGTTTTCAATACAGAAATTATCTGTTTTTCTAATATTTTTACAAACAAAAGAATATGTTGCTCCTTGTAGTTGTACTGGAGCTTTAAATTCTGAATAATCTTTACCGTTTGTTGAGAATGTTTTTATATACCCAATATCTGAATTGTATTTACTTTTAGTTTCCAAGAGAATTAGTTTTGCATTTTCACCTGTTTTTTTGTAAATATCTTCACAATATTGTTGAACTTTTGTTGGATGACAAAATACTCCAGAATATCCCCAGAAATGAAAGCCGTGTATCTTCTCCTCCTCTATCTTAGATGCGATAATTTCATCTAATGACATATCACTATGAGGACCTACTTTCATTACAATGATGTTTTTTAGATTCATATTGACAAGATAAATATTCTACAGATATCTTTAACTTCATTATTATACTATAAAACTAGAGATTATTCTGTATACAAACGATTTTCTTACTAGATAAAAACAAGCTCATTAAGATATAATAAACAAATAATATTTAATAATTAAGACTATGATTAAAGCTATTGTATTCGATCTTGATGGTGTGTTTTTTGAAAATGGAACAGAAACCTTTATAAACTCCTTACAAGAAAAATACCATTTAGAAAAGACTCAAATAAAAGATGTCTATTTCAAAAGTCAGCAAATGCAAGATTATAAAAAAGGAAAGATTCTCGGAGATGAATATTGGGCGTGGGCCACAAAGACTTGGAAGATATCAGCTACAAAAAAAGAAATCATAGATCTGTTAATTAATAGCTACTCTGTAAAAGAGCAGACAAAACAGTATGTTGAAAATTTAAGAAGCAGAGGGATTAAAACAGCTATATGTACAAATAACTTTCCTGAAAGACTTAATGGTTTGAAAGAAAAATTCTCCTTAAATGAATATTTTGATACTATTGTAGCCTCTTTTGAAGTAGGAATAACAAAGCCTTCACCTGAAATTTTTGAAGAACTTTCTAAACAACTTGATTGTAAACATTCTGAAATAATAATGAGTGATGACAAAGAAGATAATGTTTTAGTATTAAAACAGTTAGGATTTAATGCAATTCTATACAAAGATTGGGAGACTTTTGTCAATCATGTTGAGAATATTATAAAAAGAAATTTAAAATAGATATATTTTATTAATGAAGAATAATTTTAAGCCTATCAATACCTCATTTTCAGTAGATTCAATATTAGAAATCAAAGAGATCGTAGATGCAAAGATCTTAATGAATCAAGTATACGGGAACCAATATTCCCATATACCTCCACACCTAACCTACACCATTATACCTTTTCCTAGAAAGAATTTTGAATTAGGTAGGAAAGATTTAATAGCATATATACAAGAACAAAAACCTTTTAAAGCAAGAATCTCTGATTTAGAGTATGAGGAAAAGAACAAGTTTTTTTATGTAAGTCTTAGTGGAGACATGATTAAACAGCATCATAAAAACATTACACTCATTCTTAATAAATATAGAGATAACTACATTAGAGAAAAAGATTTAGAAAGATTAAAACTTGGAAGTTTTGATGATATTTCTATGAAATATTTACAAGATTACGGGTATACAAGAGTATTTGATAATTACAGAACTCATATTACAATTGGCAACTACACTATTGAAAATGTTGACTTAAAGAAATTAGAGAATAGGCTCAGAGATATATTAGAACCTATACTAAATAAAGAGATAGAAATAAATAATATTCACGGAATGTTTTATACTGATTCCGCAAAGAGTCAAGACGATATAGAACCAATATGGGAAGAAACATTTAGATTAGACTGAATGGTGACAATCATAAATAAAAGTTAGAATCTATTAAGAACTTTTATTTTCATGACAGAAATCACCGGAATATACTTATACAAACTTATTGTGTAAAATATCAGAATATGAACTTATTTCAACTAACAACCAACAACTCTTCCTCTGTTTTGAGAACAATAGATTTATTTGCTGGTATAGGTGGTATTAGGTTAGGATTTGAGCAGGTTGGTTTTAAGACAGTTTTCTCCAATGATTTTGATAAGGACTGTAAAACAACCTTTGACTGCAATTTTAAAAAACCTAATCTTACCCTACACGATATTAAAACCCTCGATACTGATTCTATTCCAGAGTTTGATGTTTTACTTGGAGGTTTCCCATGTCAGGCATTTTCTATTGCAGGTTATAGACAAGGATTTCAAGACACCAGAGGGAGAGGAGACCTTTTCTTTTATATTGCAAGTATTCTAGAAACAAGAAAGCCCCCCATATTTATGTTGGAAAATGTTAAGAACTTAGTAGGACATGATAAAGGAAAAACTTTTAAAGTTATAATGCAAACTCTAAAAGATTTAGGTTACAGCGTTACATATAAGGTTCTGAATACTTTTGAATATGGAAATCTTCCACAAAATAGAGAAAGAACTTATATAATAGGTTTCCTAGATCCACAAACTCTTAACCGTTTTGAGTTCCCAGAGAAGATACCTTTAACTGTTAATTTCAAAGACTTTTTAGAAAAAGATGTAAAAGAGAAGTATTATTATAAAGGAAAACCACTTTACAAAAAAATAAAAGATTCTATTACTTCAAAAAACACTGTTTACCAGTGGAGAAGACAATATGTAAGAGAAAACAAAAAAGGTCTATGCCCTACTTTAACAGCCAATATGGGCACAGGTGGACATAATGTACCAATAATTTTAGATGACCGAGGAATAAGAAAACTAACCCCAAGAGAGTGTTTCAATTTGCAAGGTTTTCCTAAAACATATAAGTTACCTAAATTAGCAGATTCTAAATTATATAAACAAGCAGGGAACTCTGTTAGCGTAAGTGTAATTCAAAGAATTGCTGAAAAAATAATATTAGCTACTCAACAATAATTTTGGTTAATATAATTTCATTCGCCAAATCTAAAAACCTTTCTCGGAGAGATTCCTCATCTATAATCTGATTTTTTAACTTTACCTTATCAATATTAAAGCTACAACTAAACTTTATATAGTTACCTCTACTCTCCCACTCTGCAGGATATAGTCTTAACTCTAATCTTTTCTTTGCCTTGTAAATCCTAGCTGTACCTAATTGGGCATCTATAAAATTCTTTAAAACAACCGCTTCTTTTCTCTTTGAAGTGTTGTCAACGACTACATTTGATAAATTTCCTAGTTCTAATCTTAAACCAACCAAGTAAAACACCAATCCAGCCCTAATCATGAAAAAGTAATAAATTTTCTCGATGTCTTTCTCCTCCTTTACTTTCTCGTATTTTTCCTTAAATATCCTCAACCATTGCGTTTTAATTAACTCATACTGCTCGGAAGCAAATAGGGTATCTAAACTTTTGCCGGTATCTTTGAATTTTTGTGCAAGGGAAGTTTCTCCTGATTCTGTATCTTTTTTTAAGTTACCTGCTTTATCCGTCTTGGCCGAAATCATCTTAACATCTGCGCCCCACTTCTCTTTCGGAGAGTACACATCTATAGGATATGAACCAGCACCTGTCGGTTCAACACCCAACGCTTGAACCACCCATTGTTCAATATGTTCTTTAGGTATATGAATCGGGAGTTCTGTTTGCGATGGTAAAACTTCTGGTTGAGAGAGTAGATTTTTGTAAATAAAGTATTTTAGGATTAGTTCTTCTTCCTCTCCAAAGATATTTTCAAGTTCTTGCTTTTTTAATTCCTTTAATACAGTTTCCATCTCCCGTGTACTAAACAACAACTTACTTATAAGATTCTTAATTATATAGAACACTTTAACCTAATACAACCAGTATTGATACAAACCTTACTGATTGGTAGACTTTAGTATAGGTGAGGGAAAGAGTCACTAATTGTTTCCTTTCACAAAGCCTTTCTGAAGCAATCAAACATAACAATTCTTACATGGTGGAGACGATGGGAATTGAACCCATGTCCAAAAGTATCATCTAGCACCATATACAAACATATCTAATCTTGTTTAGTAAGATATATCTAAAAGATTAGACAAAAAATATATCTCCTCAGTTATACTTTTCATTTATCTACCTTACTGACCAGATAAATAAATATACTCTAGTAACGACTGTCTAAAATCTCTAACTAGAGATAAAGATAATAGACATTAACCGAAATCAATCAGTTAAACTTAAGCAAAGTTATAGTTATAAAGTGGAGCTGAAACAGCTGCTTTTAACTGGTTTGCAAAAGCGACAATTTTGTTTTTTACACTTATCATGTGTGTTAAGAATAACGAACTTAACAAACGGTTTGTGATAACTAGAATCAAACTTATGTCGAAAGCCTGACGTCCCCATGTTGTAAAGAACTACTTAATTATACCATTTTTAGAGAGATTGTACCATTTTCCAAGCCATATAATTGTTACACATAACTACTGAATTAAAAAGTCTAATAATTTTTAAACCATCAACATTTTTACCTACCCATACTTGTTCCCCATTTTTTTTAATCTGTTTTTTAAGAGCTATTTTATTATTAAGTCGGATACTTTTTGGACAAATCTTTGCTTCCCATTTGTAAATATTCTTCAAATATTGCTTAATAAGATTTTCAGATCCTTCTTCATACGGTAGTTCAAAGTGAAAAGAAAGAATATTTTCTTTTCGCTTTACCACTCTATCCATCACTTCATACTTATGTTCCTCGGTACGAATTATTTTAGAATAAATACCCGGAACTATTATCCCATTATATTTAAGATACTCTACGAGACATTCTCTAAAGAACAAAGCTTCATATGGAGTATCCACATTATGTAAATTTAAACGATTTGCTGCGCAATCTGTACATCTAGGTTCTCCCTCATGAGTATATACATACATATATAACTCTCTACCAGCACCTGGCTGCAAGCGTTTTAGGTAACGACTACCATTAGGATTCTCACCCCATTCATCATAATCGTAATCTCCCGGCATAGGATAGTATTTCTTTTTTATCTCTTCGATAGCTGCAAGGCAATTTTCAAACTGTTCCTGATTTAGTTCTAGACCTTTGGAGGACAATCTTGGAGTTAAATCTCCTCCGGTAGCAGGCTCCCATGTTATATTAAAACCATTACCTAGTTCGTTGATTATTGGTATATCATGTAACTCACATATTTGTTCTGTAGTATCCCTGTTATCTGTGTTCTCTCTGCATTCCATATATTATATTAATAAAATTATATTTTAATGGGCAGAGAATTGTTTTTGATAATAATATAAAACAAAGACTTTCACAAACACTTAATAACCTTGTCTTTACGCTGTTCTCAAAGAATTTAATATATTGTTCAAGATATCTGAATACTCTTCTTCGCTAACCAAACCTCTAGGATTAGCAGAACGTCCATCTTTCTTCAAATTAATTTCCGGTGTAGTGCCATCTCCTAAAACCTTTCTCCAACCGAAAGCATCAATTCTCTCTTTTAAGATATTATTTACAAACTCTAACATTCCCTCTAGATCGCCACCTCTCTGTTCTATTCTTTTTAATGTAGGAATATATTTAACAACGATATAGGTGGTCACTATCTCCGCATGTTTTGTATATGTCCTATTATCATTAGGATCATCTATTTCAGAACCATCAATTTTAATGCCCCATGTCTCTTCAAGATAATCACATTTTTGTTTGTCATATTCTTGTGAATAACTACTATCACCTTTCCCATAATATTTTAAATCTTTCTCTGGTAAGACTAATTCACGAATATCTTCTGCTGTTATTTCTGTTTTTAATTCTTTCTCTGAAATATCAGGATTCCCTATATTCTCCAAACTCATATTTTTACTCTAGCTAAAGTTAACTATACTCAATTATATCAATATAAAGGAGAAACAAAAATATCTGCAATGTAAAACTATTTCTAATCCCCTTGATACCTCCAATGCCAAGGTTCATAACTAACACCAAAAGTATTTTCTTTAGAATACGATTCTTCAAAACCAAATTTCTTTGCATTCTCTAAAAGCCATTTATATTCCTTTGTATCTTCAAAATTTCTCTCATCATTCTCTTGAGGAACACCATCTGTTGTTATGAAATCAATAGCTACAGTATCTGCAACACAATGTTCACTATAACCTGGCATAGCTACTCTCTTTACTGTTTTTGTAATATCAAAATCATACATATTAAGATACCAAACAAAAAGAAAAAGTTGATACGCTGGTGAACGATATCCTGAACCTACTAATAGTTTTTTACCAATATCCTTAAACATAGCTTCATTCATCTTCTCATATGCTTTATATACATTTTTAGGTAAATATCTAACCCCTATCTCTTCAAAACCCTCCTCCGTATCAGCCTTATACTTCTGTCCCTCTATCTCTACCAAATCTTTAGGGACATCTTGTATACCACGATATTTACCTTTAAAACCATAATCACAAGGATTTATTGTTAAAACTTTCTTTAGAAAAGTAATTTTTTCATTATTCAAATAACCATAGATTGTTTCTAAATCTACAACAGAAAACCTTTCTCTTTTTGTTTCTGTTATCTTTTCAAGAAGAGACTTTGTTAATTCTTTCTCCTCTTCCGTTATTGTAAATGTTTGTTTCATTTTACTTACTGCATCTCAAAAGCTGACTGTTTAATAACTCCTTCTATATCTATGGCTAATCGAAAACCTATTTCATCATCCTTAGGATAACGTAGATAATGACGCCACCAACCATACTCTGGATAAGCAAGTACACTACCAGCACCACCAAAACCACGACCTCCTGTGATATAAGGTATGATAGAACATTCTCCTGTATTTATCTTTTTATAAACAGCTGTATCCGTCCATTCAAAAGCATCTGTAAAACCCCAACCCAACCTATTACCT
>JBMNPD010000031.1:0-4678 GCA_050943415.1 Candidatus Dojkabacteria bacterium | reverse complement strand
GACGACATAGCGGAAGAATTGAACAACAGGCCCCGTAAGAGGCTTGGCTATCGTACCCCTAATGAGGTATATTTACTTAATTTAAATAAATCAAAGATATGTTGCAGTTGCAATTAGAATCTAGGCTTAATAGAATCTAAAATTCAAAAAATGGTATAATATAAGTAGATATTGCCGGATCGTCTAATGGTAGGACGACGGTCTCTGGAACCGTTAATCCTAGTTCGAATCTAGGTCCGGCAAGATTTCCAAATACATTATAAATTCTCTAAGAATGCTACTTTTGTTGTCATAATAATAAATTCAAGCGTTTTTTAACTAAAAAACAGTCTCATTGCATTCATCTGTTTTTATGTATCATAATATGTTTGAAAATATATAAATTATTAAAAACAGTATATGACTAATGAAGATAAAAAAGATTTCAATGCTATGTTAAATAAGGATACAGGTATGCCTAAGATACAGATTATTGAGGATAAAAAGAGTATAGAGAAGTATGGTGGTAAGAGAATGTTCTTTGCTCCTCCTAAGGCATATGATGAGGTTATGAAGTTAATACCAGAGGGAAAGTTAATAACAGTAGGGAAGATAAGAGAATATTTTGCTAAGAAGAGTAAAGCTGATTTTACAGATCCAATAACAGCAGGAATATTCGTATCCATTGCTGCTTGGGCAAGTGAACAAAGAAGTGATAACAAGACACCATACTGGAGAACACTTAAAGCTAATGGAGAACTAAATCCTAAATATCCAGGAGGTGTTAAGGAACAAAAAGCAAAGCTAGAATCAGAGGGACACAAGATTGTAAAGAAAGGAAGAAAAAACTTTAAGTATTATGTTGTAGATTATGAAAAATCTCTTTTCTCTTTAAATTAAATATATTTTTGTGGTAAAACAACTCTTATAAGATAGGTTTGATGAAATATATACCTGTTTTAAGTTCCATGTTTCGAAGAGTGGCCCAAGATTAAGTCAGTTACCTATTCCACCGTATAATCATCGAAATACCCCTGTACTAGTACCACAGGTGTTCCTTTATCACCACTTCCACTTGTTAAATCCATAAGACTTCCCAGAAGATCTGTTAACTGTCTTGGAGTAGTACCTAAAGAATTCTCTACTTTATATTTCTTACTTTTCTTTTCATTAATAGCATTTGTAACACAATCTTCAACATTACCCTTACCATCCCAGTTCTCAGAAATCACTTTCAACTTTATCTCATGTGGTCTCCCAACAAGCCCATCTGTATATGCGGGAGAGACAACAGGATCTGCCAACTCCCAAATCTGTCCAACAGGATCCTTAAAAGCACCATCTCCATATATCATAACCTCTATTTTCTTTCCTGTTTTCTTAAATAATTCATCTTGTATCTTCATTACTAAAGCCTTTCCTTCCTTTACTCTTGGAAATAACTTTATATTCCCTTTACCAACCTTGTTAGCACCTAAAAGACCGTAATCTACATTGTATCCTCTTCTTTCTACAACCTCATTACAAATATCTTCTAGACCATATACTATCTTACCACCAGATTTTTTAACTAACCTTTTTGTTTTTTTTCTAGTATGAATATCACAAACCAAAACATTCTTTGTAAAATTTAATATATATCTAGGATCATTTGAAAAATGAGGGATAACCTGTCCTTTCTTCCCTAAACCTTTGTAATATTCAACGTAATCTAAACCTGTAAATTCATGTTTAAACTCATAACCAAACACATCTCTGAAACCTTTCTCGTCAAAAGAATCATCTAAACTTACATCTTCAACCATTCTTGGATCAACAATATGATTACCGACCTCATCTGATGGATAACTGAAAAGGATATGTACCTTTTTACAAGCTTTAAGGACAGCCTCAAGTATCATTGAAAATCTATTTCTGCTCAATATTGGGAAAATCAACCCTATCTCTTCGCTTCCAATTTTTTTCTCAATCTCTCTAGCAACATCATTTATACTTACATAGTTAGAATCACCAATAGATACAACTGCTTCTGTAATGCCAACTACGTCTTTGTCATGAAATATAAACCCATCACTTTTAGAGGCTCTAAGCAACGAATTGACAACAATATCTACAAGATTATCTCCATGTTTAATAATTGGAGTTCTAATTCCTCTCACAACAGTTCCTGTATTTCTCATATGCATATTTCTAAAGTTATTTTTAGGAACCAATATTTTAATATATTCAAATAAAGAATACTCTTTCTATACTTTAGAATAACAATCAAAATTTCTCTCTATCTCCTTAATTCCCTTTAACCAAAACTCTTTCTTTGTAATATCTATACCCATATCTTTGAAAATCTCCTTTGGAGACTTGGTACTTCCAGCACTCAAAAACTTCTTCACCAAAGCTATATTTCTCTTATCCTCTTTCACCATACTCTGTAACGCTTTAGAAATTAGTAGCCCAGTTGCGTATGAATATACATAAAAGAACCTCCTAAAATGACTCACATATATCCAACCGTATCGCATAGAATCATCATCAGTGACAACATCTCCCATATACGCTTTCATATGCTTAACAAACAAATCAGAAATATGCTCCTTACTAAGATATCCATTGCTTCTAAACTTTTCATGCAACTCCTTCTCGAAATTCAAAAAAGCAATCTGTCGAAATATTGTAGAAATATCATTATTCATCTTTTGATACATAACAGTGTGCTTAACATCATCAGAAGAATCTTTGAGAATCTCTTCCAAAACAAAATCCTCAAAAAAAGTACTAGCTACTTCAGCAAGGGAAGTAGGGTGACCAGAATTCAATTCACTTTGTGTCCTAGAAAACTCTGAATGTATACCATGTCCACTCTCATGAGCTATTGTTAAAACATCATTAAGCTTATTTGTGTGGTTAAGTAGGATATATGTGGGCAAATCATTACTTACAGTCACACAAAAACCACCACCACTCTTACCTTCTCTTGGATACACATCGTACTGTCCATTCCTCTCAAACTTTTCTACTACCTCTAAGAAACTTTTGTCTAAATTCTTAAAGGTTCTCTTCACCAAATCCATTCCCTCATCATATGAATACTCCAAATGAATATCTCCAATAGGAACATTTCTCTCATAGTATTTAAGCTTTCTTTGATTAAGCTGCTTTGCCTTAAGAACATAGTACTTTTGAGGAATATCAAAGTTCTCAGTCACCACCTTTGCAACCATATCTATCACCTCCGTATCCATATCATCGCCAATATACCTAGTTAAATCAGGCCTTGAAACTCCTCTATACTCATCTGCTATCTTTTTATTCTCAAGAATAGAGTTCATTTCAAACTCAGCAATCTCCAAATATTTACCATTTACCTGATTGTACTGCTTTGCAGCATAGTCACGCACCTTTCTATCCTTCGAATCAAGAAATCTACTAATCTCGTTGTACGATATCTCTATCTTTTTGTTGTTTTCATCCTTTACTTCAATCTTTTGTTTATCTAGAAGCTCCGACACCATATTTACCCAGTTAGAATGCGATGTTTTTGAAGTCAAGTTGAAAACCTGCTCCTCCTTATCAGAAAGAAGATATTTCGAAACAGCGAAAAGCCTTTCTAGATAGTGCTTGTAATTTCTAAGCAAAGGTGATTTGAGAAACTTCTTCTGCTGATCTTCATCCACCTTTGAAATATTTAGCTCGAAAAACTGAATCTGATTCTCAAGCTTGGTAGCTATCTCCGAAATCTGATTTAATCTTGCTTTGATATCCGTATCCGTCTGGTCAAGCGAATTCAAAAGATAAAAATAGTAGTAAGGCTTGGTGCATTGCCCATACCTTCGCTGCAACTCCTCGTACTCAGTGAGTGCAGACAACAAAACCCTAGGATTATTTAAATACCTTTGGTCCTTTGTCCACTTTGAAACGAAAAGAGCGTTCTTTCTCTGAGCTGTTTCGATGTCCCTCTCTATCTGAGGATCCGACATACCCTTGTAAAGAATTTCCGTATTCCAAACCATGGGAGATTATACCACTTCTTTCCAATCATGGGTCTGACCTAGGTCCGACCTATGTTAAGAATAATTTAATGTTTGTTAGATATACTTTGTTTATATGAGAAAAGAAAAGATGACAAAACTTTATGTGAAGAATGGATTCTATCATGTCTATAATCGTGGAAATAATAAACAAAATATTTTTACTGCTGAAAGAGATTACCAAGTGTTTGTAAATTTGCTTTATCGTAATATTAAAGATACATCTATTAAACTCGTAGGGTACTGTTTGATGCCAAATCATTACCATATGTTGTTGAAAAATTGTACAAATGAGCCAGAAATTCCCCAATTCATGCAATGTTTTATGACAGGCTATGTTATGTATTTTAACAGGAGGTATAGAAGAGTAGGTGGACTTTTTCAATCTCGTTTTCAAGCAAAAAGATTGCCAACAATTCACGATTTGGAGAATGCTAAAGCGTACTTAGTTAAAAATCCATATGAGCTAGATGCAAAAGTAGTTAGGGAATCGTATAGGTGGTTGTACATAGCACAAAGATTAAAAATTTCTTAAAGGAGGTCGGACCTCTACTTTCTACTTCTAACTGCAACAGTTAAAATGTAAGTATGAGAAACAAACATCTAACTGCTGCAGACAGAGGGGCAATTGAGATATTGCTCAGAGATAATTTTAACAAAAGTGAGATAGCAAA
>JBMNPD010000012.1:0-25720 GCA_050943415.1 Candidatus Dojkabacteria bacterium | reverse complement strand
AGACGACATAGCGGAAGAATTGAACAACAGGCCCCGTAAGAGGCTTGGCTATCGTACCCCTAATGAGGTATATTTACTTAATTTAAATAAATCAAAGATATGTTGCAGTTGCAATTAGAATCTAGGCACTCGTAGAAGATACAGACTCTCCCTTAATGGAAGCTGGTGGATACAAAAGGAAAATAGGTGTTAATTACAATTTAATTCCTGCGACACCACCTGAGGTTTTCGGTCTTTATACAATTTTTGGAAGTGCCGATTTTTGGTCATCAAAACCAACAACTTTTTCGTTAGGTTTTTGGATAAAAGATGAGAGCATTACCAATATCATCCAAGATAAAAACTTACAAATTTGGCCAATCTACCAAACAACTGACCAAGTTCAATACATGACACTAAACATACCGATACAGGCACTGGTGAATGACTTTAATAACCCTAGGTCTATCACACCAGGCGGACAAAATATTCCAAATATCTTCACAAACTATACAATAGATGCTGTCTGTCTGCACAGAACAAATGGATGGTCATATTTTACAGTTAATCTAAAAAACCTTGTGTATAATGAGGCATTTTCAACTACACCTACGAATACCAGGACATACATATTATTTACTCCTTTTTCTGCAAGTTTTAGGACTCCTGGGACAGAATTGGAGATGACAGGGATAACTATGACTAATAAGGAGATAACTAATGGTCATATAATCTATCCTGATACTGTAGGAGAAGATTATAAAATGTTTCTACTTCCAAAAACTCAAACTGATTTCACAATACCAGGTCAATATATCTATGGGGATATGACTATTACAGCACGTCTACAAGATAATATCCCTCCTGCAATTATAGGTGTAGAGAATAATCAAGTAATAGACCTTGCAAACAATCCAGAAGGGGTGACACCCAACACAACAGATACAGATATACAAACTGTTACCTTAACAAAAGGTTCAACAACAATACCAGATTACCAACTAGGTCAAAGAGTAACGATGCTAGGAAACTATACTCTAACAGTAACAGACTATAGTGGGAATATAACAACAGTTTTGTTCACAATAACTAATTCAAAAAAATCTGTTTACATTACACTAAGAGGATCAGACCTCTATACTAGATTTGACTACGATGACACACAAGATTTTGTTGAAATGCTTTTCAATGTGACAAGTGATGCATGGAGAGAAGATTCAAATAGACCAGTTGATTTTAGACGCTCATATCTGATTGGAAAAGATACAGCAACAACCGCATTTGGGGATGCTACTGTTGTAGGATACTCATCAGATGACTCTACTCCTTTTAACTTTAATGGTTCATATATAGGAGCAAACCATGGACAATCTGTTGGGACACAGATAAAAAGCAACGGTCATGGAAAAACATATGCTGATATTGGTTCTGTTTGGGCAGACACAAATAACAAGAGATTTAATTTAATTAGAATAATTGATGCAGATAACCTACTCTTCCTAAGTGACTATGCAGGAACTCATGCAAGATATTCTTTCCCTGGTAATGGATCTATTGCAGATGGTAATTTAACCCATGTCTCTGATGCTGTACACACATCAGATATTATTGTTGGAAGTGTTACCACTGCTGTTCAAGTACGATCTGCACTTTCAAATAGGTCTTTAAGTATAAATTGTTATCTTAATGGTGTTAAACAAGTTATAACAAACGAAGTTACTGACAAACTATGTGACTATGTAGATATTGATGAAAAATATTCTATTGTAAACCCATCATATATTGTAGAAACAATTGTAAACAACAAACCTGAGGGTGGATATACTTCCAATCCAGATATTACGTTAGGTCAACCAATCCTAAATTACAATATGACATACAGGATACAACCTGACGGTACAGTACTATCAATATTCCACCACAAAATCTTAGAAGATGTATATTTCAACTTCTATGGTGGACTACAATATATCATAGGACCTAACGCATATGGGAAAAAATATAGATATATACCAGGCTCTAAACCTTTCATAAATACTGATGGAACTCCATATAACCTAGCTGTGCCTTTCGATATGGATCAGAACTATCCAAACCCAAGCCACCCTCTCGGTCCTGATGATTGGGAAAATCCAGACCTAGTACCAAATCGACAGATTGACTACTACAGAGATGCTACAAATCAAGACATTATCGCCTTTGCAACAGGTTTTCTTCCGCTCCATGGTGGAACTTTAAGCGCAAGAGCTAATAATGTAAGTCAAGCTATTAACCTAGGATCTACAAAAAAGACATATTTTCGTTTTATCAATTCAAAAGCATTTGAAACAACTAGTGCTGAAAACTATGAAATTAAAGGTATAGCCTACAGACAGTACTTCAACACCAAAGAAGATGCTAACTCACTCGGATCTATCTATACTATCGATCACGAGGGATACACATATGCTTACTTAGATTTCTTCTCTTTTGGAGAAACACAAGTTAATTTAAGTCCTGAATTAGCAGGAAACAATGCAGAATTAGTATACAAATCTGAAAATGTGTCTTACACTATCAATCCAACTGGCATTGCAATAAATGCAGTTGATAGAGATTTGGGAAATGGATATCTTGCACTCAAAATTGATAACAGGAAGAACAGAACGATCTCTTTCAATAATGAGGAAGTAATCACAACCTCCATTGTATTAGATGGGAATACTGTACCTAGACCAACAGACCCTATAAAAGCAGGATATACATTTGAAGGATGGTATACAGAGAATACATTTGATAATCTTTTTGATTTCAGTACACCTATCTATGCAGACCATATGCTATATGCAAAATTTGAAATTATCCATTCTACCCCACCAGTTACACCTACAACACCTACAAAATCTACTACCACAAACGATACAGTCACTCAAAAACTAAGAAGTCCATTCACTAAATATATCAATCCTCTAGTTGAATTTGAACAAGAAGAGACAACACCTTCTATTACAGAAAAGATAACAGAAACTATTAAAAAACCTACTACTCTTACCCAATCTAAAAACTTAAGAGTAAAAGTATATGACAAACAACACAGACCTGTTAAAGGTGCAACTGTTGAAATACACTCTGATATTAGAACAGAGATTACCGATGAAAATGGAGAGGCATACTTTGAAAACTTGGATATAGGTACACATACTATGATTATTTCATATAAAGGACATAGATCCGAGAAAGAGATAAATCTAATCAATGATGGAGAAGAAAATATGGAGATTAATATAAAACTAGAAGAAACAAGTAAAACAAACTACTGGTTAATAGCGTTGATTGTTCTACTAGCAGTACTACTAGGCTACAAAATATACAAAGAAAAGAAAAACAAATAAAATTAAAATGTACCATCGTTTAAAAAGTTAAAATCATGAAGAGAAAAACTGTCCAATGTACAATCATAAAGAAAATCCTCTTTGTTTTAGCCACTTTTACTCTGGTACTTACCTTTTCTTTTCTCATCTCGAACAAAAACAAACAAAAAACTGTAGCATATGCTCCAGAAGTATTTGTAACTGAATGGCAAACTAATATAAAAGATGCAACTGATTCAACAGTCTCCTTATACTTTGAGCTATCAGGGGAAACAGGTTACTATCTAATTGACTGGGATTGCAATGGTAGTATGGATGAAATGGTTGATGAGAGTCGTAAGGTCACTCATGACTATACAACTCCTGGTAAATATGATGTTTGTGTAAGTGCTCTCTTCCCAATATCTTTTCAATCCACAAACTTATCTGTAGATGAGAGATCAAAGTTACTAAAGATTAAACAGTGGGGTACCATTCCATGGTCAAGTTTTGCATCATCTTTCTGGGGCATGAGCAATATGCAATTAACTGCTTCTGATGCTCCTAATTTATCAGGAGTAACAGATATGTCCGGAGCTTTCGGTGGTCTCCAAAACTTTACTGGAAACGATTCTATGAATTCTTGGAATACTATCAATGTTACTAATATGAAAAGTATGTTTGAGAATAGTGGTAAATTTAATGCAGACATTAGTGACTGGGATACTGACAATGTAACTGATATGTCAAGAATGTTTAGGAACGCTCAATCATTTAATCAAGATATTGGGGGTTGGAATACTGGAAATGTTACAAATATGAATTGTATGTTCTATGTAGCTAGAGCATTCAATCAAAATATTGAAAATTGGGATACTAAAAATGTTGAAGATATGTCATATATGTTTGGTAGTACCAACGCTTTTAATCAACCCATAGGGAAATGGACTACTTCAAAAGTCAACAATATGAGATATATGTTTTATGGTGCTGCAGCTTTTAATCAAGATATTAAGAATTGGCAAACAGGAAGTGTAACGAATATGTCAGGTATGTTTTCTGGGGCTACAAATTTTGACCAACCAATTGGTGATTGGGATGTATCACAAGTTATTTATATGACAGCTATGTTTTCTTTAGCTACTTCGTTTAACCAAGATATTAGTACTTGGCAAACCAACAGACTAAGAGATATGGCAAGTATGTTTAGAGGTGCCTCTTCATTCAACAAACCACTTAACAGTTGGAATACATCTCAGGTATATACTATGAGCAAACTATTTGAAGGAGCTGTAGCTTTCAATCAACCGCTTGACAATTGGATTACATCAGAAGTTACCGTTATGTCAGATATGTTTAAAGGTGCTACCTCATTCAATCAACCTATTGGGAATTGGAATACCTCCAAGGTTAATAATATGAGTTCTTTGTTCAACAATGCAAAGGCATTTAATCAAGATATATCAACTTGGAATGTTAGAGGTGTTAATAATTTCACTCTCTTTCTCAGCGACTCTGGACTAGTATCAGATAACTATGACAGATTATTGAACAGTTGGAGCGAACAAAATGTTAAATTAGGTCTAACATTTGGAGCAGACGGTGTTTACTACTGTAATGCAGAAACTGCCAGAAGTAATTTAAGAACTACATATAGTTGGACGATTAACGATGCGGGTAAAAACTGTCCTCCATCTGATATAGATTTGGACAACAAAGAGATTAACGAAAACACAACAGAGGTAGGCACTATCACTGCAACAGATGAAGAAACTTCATCAATTATTTTCACTCTTGTTCCAGGAGAAGGAAGTGAAGATAATACTAAATTTGCTCTTAATCCAGAAACTGGCCTACTAGCATTTTTAACACCACCTGATTTTGAAGATCCACAAGGATCAGCTGACCCAACTGATGGGAACAAATATACTATTAGAGTACGAGCAACTGATATAGTTAAACAATATTCAGAAGCAGTCTTCGTTATTACCGTCAACGATATTGATGATGTTGGACCAGTTATTACCATTTTCCCAGTAACCAAAACAAAGAAAGGAGATATAACAGATACTGAGTTTGAAGTAAGTGATAGGTTCTCAATTGCTTCTGTAGGAATACATGCATCAAGTGTTGCCTCTATTGATACTGAAAGTATCAATTGTTGGGCTAAAGCAAATACATTGTCAGAGGATTTTCCATATAGAAGTAAAACTCCTGATCCTACAAACCATTTAACCATAAGATGTTCAGTCACTATTACCACCTCTGGTACCCTAGTCCTCTATGCTACTGATCTAGCTGGTTACACTTCTACGGCTGCAGAACCCGGATATGTTATAGACACAAATGGTCCAACATTTACTGTAGCTAATGTTGACATATCTCAATCAGGTAGCATACATAATCCAACTGTTAAGTTTAAAGCAGAAGACCCTACTGGAATACAGAAATATCAAATTACTTACGGTGAAGAAGAACCAAAAACAACTATTGATGTTCCAGAAGATTTATATGATTTAGACATAATATCTTATCCACTCAACCTCGATTCTAGTACACCCTATCACACAATAGAAATTAAAGCGTATGATAATGCTGGTGAGACAATAGCAACTAGTAATTCCACATCTAGAAGAATTGCATTTCCTCCAGTAATAGAAATAAATGCTCCTGACATAATTAGTAAGGATCCTATTGATACTACAACTGTAAAGATTACTGCATCAAACCCTGATTATAAAATTACAAGTATAGACATCTCAGGCGCCGCCGCGAGTGGTGCATCACTTACTCGTTGTAGTGAGCCACCGTATACCGGTAGTGTAACCTGCGAAATATTAGGTATTCAAAATACTGGTATGCTTATGGTTGAGGCTACAGAAACAGATAATGATACATGGACACATGATGGGTCAAATGTACAGAAGTATTTTCATGACATAGAGCCTCCATCCATAGTTATTTCTGCACCTATCAAGCGTAGCAACAGCAATATTACTGGTATTGAAATTACAGCTACTGACGAAGTTGATCTTTTTGCAGATGGTATCACAGTACATTCAGATACAACTGTAGGGTATGAACCCATACTCTGCGATACTGATGATAACAATAAATCTATAGTAAACTGCACTCTAACAATCACAAGTGCAGATATAGATACAGATACAGACAAACTTGTTATTCAAGCCAAAGACAAAGCAGGAAACACTGCTACCCAGACAGTCGATGGTTTCTTCATTGACAAAACTCCACCTGATGTATCAATAGATCCTCCTGCAAAAGTTAACTTAAACAATCATATGAGCTACACACTATCAGGTGGATGTACATCTGGTGATAATGACCCAATTGTCATCATGATTACACAACCATACTTAGCAACATGTAATGAAAATAGATGGACTCTACCTTTAGATCTCTCCACCTACCCTGATGGAAATATTCCCGTAGCAGTAAAACAGACAGATTCTGTAGGAAACCAAGGTTATGCAGAAGCAACATTACAAAAAGATATTGCACCTCCAAATGTCTCTGTAAACCAACTACCTACACAGAAAGATCCTACGAACGAAGATTCCATAAAATATCTAATTATCTTCTCTGAACCCATTGATGAAGCTACATTTACAAACAACAAAGTATTACTCTTAGGAAGTAGTACTGCTAAAGTAAAAAGTATTACAAAGGTTAATGATACAAGATATGAAGTTGAGGTATATAACTTAACAAACGGAGATACTGTAATTGCAAGAATGCCAGCAGGATCCATCACAGATCTTGCTGGAAACGATAATCTAATATGTACCTTTACTGATAACTCTGTTACATACGACACCACTCCACCATCTGTAACAATCAATCAAGCAAAAGATCAACCAGATCCTACCAATACAGAACCAATCAAATTTACAGCTGTTTTCTCTGAACCAGTAAATGTAACCGATTACTACAAAGGAGAGTTAGAGATATTGGGAAGTAGTACAGCTAAGGTATCTCGAATAGTAAAAGTTAATAATACTACATACACCGTATATATAACTGGTATGTTGTCAGGAGAAACAGTATTACTTACCTTACCCGCAGGAAGAATTGGAGATATGGCTGGCAATCTAAACAAGGCTGCTACATATACTGACAACAGTATTACATACATAAAAGAAGAAACTATTGTTCTACCACCAGATCCGCTATCAATAACAATACCGAAACCAAAGCGAAGAAATCCTTTTGCTAGATACATTAATCCTCTAATTGAAATAGAACAGGAGGGAGACGAAGAAGAAGATACAAACACTTCTACTTCCCCTACCCAAACAAGAAATCTAAGAGTAAAGGTATATGACCAATCAAAGAAACCTATTAAAGGTGTTACTGTTGAAATACATTCTAAAGTTAGAAAAGAGATTACAGACAAGAATGGAGAGGCATACTTTGAGAATGTAGAGGTTGGTCAACATACAATGATTGTCTCATACAAAGGACAGAGGGATGAAAGAACAATTGATTTAACTAATAATAATGAAGAGGAAGCAGAAATAGAGATTAATGTACAGTTAGAAGAAGTAAGAAAAACAAACTACTGGTGGATAGTGTTAATTGTTCTATTAGCACTACTTTGGGGATACAAAATATACAAAGAGAAAAAGTAAAAAAAACATTGGTAATGCAGAGATAAAACCGGTATACTATTACAATCACTTGGGGATAAGAGGAAATGATTGTAAAAACTGCCAGATATCAATATACAAAGACAATATTTTTTGTACTAACAACTTTTTTGTTAGTTATTGGTTTTACAACCTTTTTAGTTAAGAAAAAGAATTTTCCAACCCATGCCTACTCTTCTGATCTCTTTGTTACTAGTTGGACAACTAATGTAGAGGGAGCTACTGAACCAACTAAAGTTACTCTAAACTTCCTAAAAAACGCCACTGATGAATACGAAGTTTCTTGGCATTGTAATGACGATTTCCTACCAGTTTCTAGTAATAAAGTTAGTTATGATTATGGTGAAGCTGGTACTTATGACATTTGTGTTAGATCAACAGCTCCACTCCACTTCTATGCTCCTGATTTAGCTGTAGATGAGAGAGCTAAGCTACAAGAGATAAAACAGTGGGGACATATTCCCTGGTCAAGTTTCTCCTCTGCTTTCCAAGGCATGGTAAATATGCAACTAACTGCTAGTGATATTCCTAATTTATCAGCAGTGACTGATATGAGCTCTGCTTTTGAGGGTGCTACAAATTTTACTGGTAATTCATATATGAATAATTGGGTTACTAGCAATGTAACCAATATGAATAGCATGTTTAAGGATGCTACTAATTTTAACTCTCCAATTGGTGGGTGGAATACTAGCCAAGTTAAAAATATGGCTTCTATGTTCCGAGATGCTAGAAGCTTTAATCAATACATTGGTGGGTGGAATACTGGTGCGGTTACCAATATGTCTTACATGTTTAACGGAGCTACTAATTTTAATAATGGCGAAGCACCAGGTGAAAGCCATAACACTATGAATTGGGATACTAAAAATGTTGGTGACATGACATATATGTTTCAAGGGGCTAGTGCGTTTAATCAAAAGATTGGTGATTGGAATACAGGAAATGTTGGATATATGAGTGGTATGTTTTTTAATGCTGCTGCTTTTAATAACGGTGAGGCACCGGGTGAAAGCCATAACACTATAAATTGGAGCAGTGCAAAACTTCAATATATGATATATATGTTTTATGGGGCTGAAGCTTTTAATCAACCGTTTGGCGATAATTGGAATACAGCAAGTGTTAAAAATATGGGGTATGCGTTTAGAGACGCCAAGAGTTTTAATCAAGATATTGGTAATTGGAATACAGCAAATGTTGAAAATATGGCACATATATTTCGAGGGGCTAGTGCGTTTAATCAAAATCTGAGTAATTGGCAAACAGGCAATGTTACGGATATGTCAGATATGTTTAATGAAGCCACTAATTTTAATAATGGTGACGAGCCAGGTGGAAGTAGTAATTCTCTGAACAATTGGGACACTTCAAAAGTTAAAAGTATGTTCAGAATGTTTAGATATGCTAGTGCGTTTAATCAAAATCTGAGTAATTGGCAAACAGGCAATGTTACGGACATGTCAAATATGTTTAATGAAGCCACTAATTTTAATAATGGTGAAGCACCAAGTGAAAGTCATAATACTATGAATTGGGATACCAAAAATGTTGGTGACATGACATATATGTTTTATAAAGCTGGAGCATTTAACCAAAAAATCGGCTCTTGGGATACTAGCAATGTAACTGGCATGATGGGTATGTTTATGGGCGCTAGTTCTTTCAATCAAAATCTTAATAACTGGGATACTAGAAAAGTTAAAAGTATGATGCATCTGTTTAATGGAGCGACAGTTTTTAATAACGGTGACGTTGCGGGTGGTAGTAGTATTCCTTTAAATTGGGAAATACCAGAGGTTACTAATATGTATTCCGCGTTTGTAGCAAGAGATTTTAATCAACCGTTTGGCCCCAAATGGAATACAGCAGGTGTAAAAAATATGTCGAATATGTTTAGGCAAGCTAGAAGCTTTAATCAATATATCGGTGATTGGGATACAACAAATGTTGAAAATATGGCATATATGTTTCAAAATGCTAATGTTTTTAATAATGGCGCTGAGCCTGGTGATGAGAGCAAGCCTCTAAACTGGAATACTACTAAGGTTCAAAGTATGGCATGTATGTTTAATTACGCTACTGTTTTCAATCAACCGTTTGGTAGCAATTGGAATACGACAAATGTTACAAATATGGCGCGTATGTTTGATCGTGCTTCTCAATTTAATCAAGACATATCTAATTGGGATGTTGGTAAAGTTGAATACTTTACTCAATTCTTAAATGCTTCTAATATGCAATACTACAATTATGATAGCTTACTAAATGCATGGAGCAAACAAGCTGTACTGCAAAATAGAACCTTTGGGGCAGTAGGAGTGAACTACTGTTATGCAGGAGATGCAAGAAGTAAGCTAATGACTACGGATGGCTGGAGTATTACAGATGCTGGTCAAAGATGTCCACCACAAAATTTAAGAATAGATAATTATGAAATTGATGAAAATACCACAGAAGTCGGTACTATTTCGTCAGACTCTGAAAGACCTCCAATTACCTACTCTCTTGTGCCTGGTGAAGGTAGTGAAGATAACTCAAAATTCACTTTTAATTCTGATACTAGATTACTATCATTCTCACAAGCTCCTGACTATGAAGATCCACAAGGTCACGGTGATCCAGAAAATGATCCAGATAATAAAAATAAATACACTATTAGAGTCCGAGCAACTGATGCTACCGACCTTTCCAGTGAGAAGATTTTTATAATAACAGTATTAGATGTTGATGATTCACCCCCTGAAATAACAATTACCCCTGGGGAGACTATGATGTCAAATGCCCCTATTACTGATACTACTTTTACTGTAAGTGATTACTACACAATACAAAATGTAGAGGTGGATTCTTCTAGTATAGCTACAGCTAGTGGCATTGCCTGTACAGTAGAATCAGGTTTTAGTACATCAGACGATTTCCCATTTATCAATGATTCTCCTGGTACAAAATTAACACTTAACTGTACAATTACTATTAACACCTCTGGTAAATTGGTTCTTAAAGCTACCGATGATTCTAATCTCAGCTCTACAGACTCTGCAGATGGCTATGTCGTTGACGAAGTCCCCCCTACCTTTATTACATCAAGTGTTGATACAGAAACAAATCATAATATACATAACCCAATTGTTACTTTTCAGGCTACTGATGCTGTGGGGATGTGGAAATATGAACTTAAATATGTTGGAAGTGATGGAAAAGACAGGGTTGATACAATACCATATGCTGACGAGCCTGATCTTGTAACAAGAACTCTCACTCTTAATCCTGCGGATGATCAGCATACTGTAACAGTCGTTGCCTACGACTTAGCGGGTAACACCACTGAAATATCAACGACTTTCCCACCAGACATAGTATTTGAGGCATTGACTACACTTAGTAACCAAGCAATTGAGGATAAAGTGACTATTACTTCTCCTGATGCTGAACATAGAATTGGAAACTTTGCACTCTCTGGAGTAGCATCTGAAGATGCATATTTTGAAGATTGTTTAGAAGATTCCTATATAGGAAGTGTAACCTGTAAAATTAAGAATATAACTAAAAGTGGAATGCTTAAAGTATGTGCTCAAGATTTAGATAATGATGCAATTGGATGCAATTCACAGATGTACACAATTGATACCGAAAACCCTACTATAACTATCTCTGCCCCTACTAAAGCAAAGAATAGTAACATTACTAACACCACAATTACTGTTACGGATAATATTCAAATAGATCATGGAGATATTGGGATAGTTTCAAATCCTGCAGGAATAGTTCAAGGCTTCGCATGTACTCCTACAGGAGATCCAAATATTATAACCTGTACTGTAACAATTACAGATTCTGGGAGTATTACTATAAACGCTACAGATAAAGCAGGGAATAGTTTTTCTAAAACAGAAGAAGACTATATTGTTGACAGAGATCCACCAGTAGTTAGAATAACCAGTGATGCTCCAATTAATAAAGCCAACCAGGCACACTACCCCCTAGCAGGAACATGTACAGAGGGTGATGGAGACGTAACAATAAACATCTCAAGTCAAACATATCAAACAGGATGTCAAACAGGTGGTACATGGAGTACAGAGCTTAATCTATCCGCCCACCCAGATGGAGTGGTTCAGGTTTATGTTTCTCAAACAGATGCAGTAGGAAACATAGGAGATGATACAAAAAACCTTACAAAAGATACAATAGTTCCAGTAGCTGATTTTGATACACTTCTTACAAAAGTAAAATCACCCAAGTTAACAGGACTTGTAAATGATACAACCGCAACAGTACAAGTTAAAGTTGCAGGAAAAACATACGATGCTGATAACAATGGAAATGGAACTTGGAAATTAGATGCTGGAGACATAGACCCAGAGCTAACAAGTGGAACATATACTGTAAGTGTTATCGTTACAGATTCAGCCCTTAATACAGAAACATATGACTTTGCTAGTGCATTAACAGTTGATGCAACTAATCCTGTTATAACCATAAATCCTCCAACCAAACTTAGTAACAAAAATATAGACAATATAGTGGTTACAGTAACAGATAACAACGGTATTCTCGCAGAAGATATATCAATTAATTCAAGTTCAACAGGAGGTCCAACTAATTTAATATGTACTCAATCAGGAACTAAGAAAGTCAATTGTACAGTGATGATTACAAAATCCGGCAATTTAATTATTAATGCAGTTGATGAAGCCACTAACAGTACATCTCAAATGGAAGATGATTTTGTAATTGATAGAATACTGCCAGTAGTATCAATTACAAGTGATACTCCAATTAATAATTCTAATAAAACAAGCTATCCTTTAGCAGGTACATGCACAGAAGGTGATGAAGACATTACAATTAACATCGCAGGTCAAACATATCAAACAGAATGTCAAACAGAAGGTATATGGAGTGAAAGTCTTGATTTATCTGCCTTAACAGAAGGAAATATCTCTATCCAAGCATCTCAAACAGATGCAGCTGGGAATAAAGGGACATTTACTAAAAATTTACTGAAAGATACAGAAGCTCCAACAGTCACTATTAACCAATCTCCTACTCAAGCAGATCCTACCAACATTAATTCCATTAAATATACAGTTGTGTTTTCTGAAAAGATTAAAAATGATACATTCGCTAATGCAGATATATTAATATCTGGAAGTACAACTGCTAAAGTAAATGGTATTACAGAAATTAGTGATACTGAGTATGAAGTTGAAATAGATAATCTAACGGATGGAGATACTATAACAGTAATCATTCCTGCAGATGCAGTAACAGACTTAGCTGGTAATGGAAATACTGAATCTACAAGTGATGATAACTCTGTTACATACGATATTACTCAACCAACAGTTACAGTAAACCAAGCCGATGATCAAGTTGACCCTACTAATGTAAATGAAATTAAATTTACTGTTGTATTCTCTGAACCAATTAATGGAGATACTTTTGCAAAGGATGATTTAGAGGTTTCAGGGAGTAGTACTGCTACTGTAGCACAATTACAAACAGTAAGTAGTACAACATACACCGCTATTGTTACGAGTATGCTATCTGGAGAAACAGTATCTCTTACCCTACCCGCTGACAAAGTGGAAGATCTTGCTGGGAATACAAACAAAGCTAGTACTTATACTGACAAATTCGTTACATATGATGCTACTCAACCAACAGTTACAGTAAACCAAGCCGATGATCAAGTTGACCCTACTAATGTAAATGAAATTAAATTTACTGTTGTATTCTCTGAACCTATAAATGGAGATACTTTTGCAAAGAATGATTTGGCAATAGAAGGGAGTAGTACTGCCACTGTGTCTCAATTACAAACAGTAAATAGTACAACATATACAGCAGTTGTAACAGGTATGTTGTCTGGAGAGACAGTATCTCTTACCCTACCCGCTGATAAAGTTGGAGACATGGCTGGGAATCTAAATAAAGCTAGTACTTATACTGATAAATCGGTAACATATGATGCTACTCAACCAACAGTTACTGTAAATCAAGCCGATGACCAAGCTGACCCTACCAATACAGATATTATCAAATTCACAATTATATTCTCAGAACCAATTAAAGGAGATACTTTTACAAAGGATGATTTAGTAAAAGCAGGTAGTAATACAGCTAAAGTATTACTATTAACAAAAATTAATGATACAACATATACAGCATATGTAAATGGTTTACTCTCAGGAGAAACAGTATCACTTAGCCTACCCGCTAATAAAGTGGAAGATTTGGCAGGTAATAAAAACGATGTATCTACCTTTATAGACAACTCTGTTACATATGACAACACGCCACCATCTGTCACTATTAACCAATCCTCCACTCAAACTGATCCTACCGATATTAACTCCGTTAAATATATAGTTACTTTCTCGGAAAAGATTAACGAGGATACATTTACAAAAGAAGACATACTGATCTCAGGAAGTAGTACTGCTAAAGTAAAAAGTATTACAAAGATCAGTAACACTGAATATGAGATTGTAATTGAAGAGTTAACAAATGGCGATACTGCAACAGTAACTATACCTGCCAATGTATTAACTGATTTAGCAACAAATATGAACCTTGCCTCTACCTCTACTGATAATTCTGTTACATATATAGTTGCTACTCATCCTGAGGAAGAAGCAACAGTTACTCCTACAGAAGAAGAAACAGATATACCAATTACACCACCAACAGAAGAAATAATCAAAAAATCAAATATTCCATTGAGGATTACACCTGAACTAACTCCAACAATTCCAGACACAAAGACTACTGAAAGCAAAACAGAAGAAGATCAAGATTCTACATCTGTTCTGTCAACCAGAAATTTAAGAGTAAGAGTATATGACAAAGACGACAACCCCATTCCTAATATAACCATAGAACTACATTCTCGTGTAATGATAGCTACAACTGATCAAGATGGTTATGCATATTTTGAAAATGTAGAACCAGGTTTACACACAATGATTATCTCGTATAATGGATACGACAGTATAGAAAGAAAAATTAATATATTAGAAGACCAGCAAGAGACAGACATGGAGATAAATATTAGGCTAGAACTACAAAGAATCCCTGTATACACATACCTATTACTCATTCTAAATATATTACTTACAATCATAGTAATACATGTAATACGAAAGAAGAGAAAATTAGAAAAGAAGAAATAATTCCCTATTAATTTTCTAAATTACAACACAAGATACTCCTTTAATACCACCCTATCCATATCAGGCTTTTTTGCTTTTAGAATATATCTTCCATACAAAACAAATGTTGAATTAACCTTGTGCCAATCCTTCTTTGGATACAATCTTTCTAAATCATGAGCAATCTTCGTAGCATCAGTATTCTTCGTCAAACCGTAACTTCTAGCCACCCTCATAACATGAGTATCTACAGCAATGCCTTGATTGGCTTGGTAAAGATCATTGAGAAAAACATTTGCTGTCTTGTAACCCACACCTGGTAACTCTATCAACTTATTCAAATCCCTAGGAACTTTACCATCGTACTTCTCCTCTATTATCCTAGCCAATTTAATAATCCTCTCAGATTTAGTGTTGAAGTAGTTGATACCCCCTAGGGTATCCCTAATGTCATTAAGATCAGCTTTTGCTAAACTTTTAGGATTAGGATACTTCTTAAACAACTCACCTGTAACCTTGTTTACCTGTTTATCTGTTGTTTGAGCAGAAAGGACAACACATACTAAAAATTGAAAATCAGTCTCCCAATTTTGAAGCTCTGAGAGCGCCTCTGGGAAGAGTTTTTCTGTTTCAGATAGTAACAGACCTGCTAACTCTTTCTTTTTCATAATTCCAATGCTTTTGTTAGATTATCAACATAGTTCTTACCCAAGAAATACTCAAAGACATTCAATATCTCAGGTAGTTTTTTAATAATTCTCCTAAACTCCCCTCTTACCTCTTCATTTGAGAAATTAATACTTTTACAACTACTCGCTACTGCCTTGCCAAGCATAACACCATTCACATACATCTCATCTTTGTAATTCCTCTTTAAAGCTGAATCATATTTTGTAAACACGTCATTACTGTATACAGAGCCTGAATACATTTTCTCAACAATATCTTTAAAACCAATACTCATCTTTTTTCCTCTTCGTATATCCTCCATATCACCGTATGTATCTTTTAGAATATTACATATATTTCCCAAAATCTCCTCCCTACTTCTCCACCCATCCTCATCTCTAGTAATAACTTGATGCCAACCATCACCAACAACATCTCTATATATGTCATATACCTGCTCACATCTCTTCTGCACATCTTCTCTTTCATACTGATCACCTTCTTTCTCTCTCATATTTGACCATTCTTTCCTCTCTGATTTCAATTGCACAATACTTCTTTCCAAACCTAGCTTCGATATCATGAGTGAATCTAAATCTAGTGCTAATTCTACATACTCCTTCATTTTCTCATCATCAAAATTCTCAATATTAGCTGCACCGTATCCTATGGTTACTGCATTACTAAAAGGACTTCTATCAAAAAGAAGCATTGTATCTGCGTATTTTTTGTCACTTAGGTATACATCTAGAAATTCAAGTCTGTTTAATGCAAAAAGGGCGCATCTTACTTCCAAATCATTATTAGAAACAGAAGTATCTTCAGGGTATCCCTCATTTAGTAAACAACGAATTGTCGTTCCTATTGGTGCCGCATATATTGGAAATGAGCAGTAGGTAACATTTATTTTTTCTCTTTCTAATTCTGCAAGTAATTCTAATGTTGCATCTGCCTTACCTACTTGGTCTCCACCCTCCACACAGACAGACCCATAACTTTCAATTGGCATTTTATGGAAAGAAAAATAAATTTATATGTTTTTCATTATACCATCTATCCCTACAACACACATATTGTACAGATTTGTTACCCGTAAACAACGCCTTTGTTCTAGGCTTTTAGGAAAATGTGCCAAGTGGTAGATATGGCGGAAAAATATTTGTTCAAAAGAATCATCTCTTTTCTCTACTCTGAAGAGCATGTTGTTACATTTGCGGATAATGACCCCAAATGTACCCCTCTGACAGCTATTTAAACGTAACAGATATTTAAAAGGACAAAGTAGTAAAAATTTAAACAAAAGGTTTACAGCTAGCTATATAGGTAATTTTATAGGGTTACCCTGCTTGATCTATATCCTTTCATAAAAATCAGAAATTGGAAATATATAACGACAAAGAGAAATTAACTAGACAAATCAATCCAATATCTTTCGAGATATACTTGTTTAGAAGGTTCAAAAACAGTAGATTCATATACTCCATTATTGTTCTTAATGACTTTTTTACTACCCTCATTTCCTTTTTTACAAGTTACTAATATCTTTTCTAATCCCAACTTTTTACATATTGGTAATACTTCTCTTAACATATCTGTTGCATACCCTTTTCTTCTTTCAGAATGACATACTGCATATCCTACATGCCCTCCATAGTTCTTTAAAAATTCATTTAGAGAATGTCTTATTTTAATTACTCCTACAACTTTATTATCATTTTCTCTTAGATATATGAATTGTGTTGATGGGACATACCCTACTGGACAAGTTTCTACCGAAGAAAAATCCTCAACCTCTTTAATCCAATCTGCAATATTTTCCATCTTCCTTAGTGATGAACACCCATCCATATCACCACCATTTGTAATGAATTCTTGTCTAAAAGATCGTATTTCTTTTTCATAATCCATAGAAGGATTGATTAGTTTGAAAGTTTCTTTAGATGACATAAAGGTTATCTAAAATAAATGTTAATATGCTAAATATTTGTTATTCTATTACAGAAAGTTGTGTCATAGACAATCTACAAAGCCTTAATATCTCATGACATTAAAGTAGAACTTCCTTATAAAATTGGCTGTTTCTCCATCTTTAATTATATAGACTAGAAAGAATGGATATTTTTCTTTTAGGAATAGTTTCTTTGTTCTGCCCAGAATTTATAATTAAAACTTGTCATTTCTTTGGTCGTTCTAACATTGTCTAATCTTTTCTTAAGTTCTTCTCTTGATATATGACTCTTATTAGCAATATCTTTAGCCCAATCAAGTCCTAAACCCAAATCTGCAATTTTTCCATTATTGCCAACAAAAATATCAAGTCTACCAAGCAGTTTTTGTATTGTTTCCCCTTCTCCCAAAAACTCATATAAATCCCTATGCCCCCTGATAGTCTTATCCGATTGGTTACCCAAACAAATCCTGTAATCTAGATCTTCTTTACTCCTTGGAGGTTCTTTAAATACTTCATCTAGATATTTAAACTCTTTGTTTGCACGTAAAGTAGCATATTTCAACAAACCATCCGGATCAGATGATATATATTCATAAGCATGCTTGTAGTACATGTCTAATTCTTCACTAGATATTGCATTCAATAATTCCTCTGGCCAATCTGCAACAGCATCTTCCAAGTCACCAGATATATTACCTGCTATTAAATCTTTCAAGTATTTTTGTTTTTGACACACTAAAGCAACTCCTCTTAAGTCTTTTCCACTCTCCAAAGCCTCTATTAAAACAGGAAATGTTACCACTCTATCAGTGTCTGTTTCGTTAATTATAGCTTGTTCATCAACAAAGCCTCTCATTCTAGCAGTTTCAGACAAAGGCCTGTGTGGATTAATTAAACCAACCATTAAATTCCCATAATATTCAAAATATTCATCCAATCTTTCTCTGGATACACTAGGATCTTCTAATTCATGCCTATCCCAAGGAACATACCTATCCAAAGTCGCCTTTTTAGATATAGACAGGTCCTTTTCTCCTATTCTTTTCGCTCTCCAATATATCTGTTTACCTTCTCTAAACAATTCACTTGCTCTGTGTGTACCCAACACCTCAAGCCAGTGCCTTCTTCTACCAGTTTCGTCAAGATTCGCTCGTCTTTGTTCTATCGTATTGGCTTCTCTATCCTTAAAATATTCCCAAATTCCAGCACTCTCTAATTTCTGTGCTTCATGTATCTGTTTTTTTAATTCTCCAGATTCCATGTTAACAATGTCAAAGCCAGCCATTTCCAAATAACCAAAAGCTTTTATTCTATAGTAATTTGTACAATCATTTTCACTATCTAATACATCCTCTATCCTAGATACACCATATTTCTTGATTAAGTCATAAAGTTCATAATCATAATAGTGATAAGGAGAATTTAGTCCACGTTTAGTTTTATATTTATCAAAACAATACATTACTTCATATAAATCCTTTCTTATTACTCTTCTAGCCAAGTAATCTTGCACAGCGTCTTCAGCCGCACTTATAAGATTGTTTGGATCATAAGATTCTCCTTCTTTTTGGGTAAGACTCATTATTATTGGTTTACTATAAGAGGGGGATATCACATAAGAGAAAGTCGCCCCCTCAGTATCTTGAGGTTTTTCTATCAAGCCATCTAGTTTCCTCTTATTTCTCTTAAAATTGGCATAATCCTCGAAAACATTAGCACCACTTCCTACAAAGCCAAAATCTTTAGCAATCTTCCTACCGTTGTGATCTATGAAATTCCAAAAACCTCCTCCTAAGTTTCCTCCGAGGATAAGTTCTCTGTTTTTAGGATTTGCTAAATGTGTCGATACAACATTCCTTATAGCTTGATTTCTAATGGACTCCATCTGCTCTAAATACATACTAGAATCTACTTCTTCAGCGTCCTTTTTGAGTTTATCATTTTCTTCCCTAATAAGTGGAGAAATATTAGTTGCTATTCTATCTACTTCAGATGCAACAGCTCGGATGTAAGGAGTAATATCCGCAACATCACCTGATACCATTCGTCCTTTTTCGTGATCATAATGTCTCATTCCAAAATCATTTGCTTCCAAATATCTTCCTTTGTCTTTAAGGAAATAACGGGGAGTACCATCTGGTTGCAAATCTACACGTATATTCTCTGTAGCATACAATATGGCCAATAAAGTTCCAGAATCAGCATAAACATGACCACTTTCTCTATCGTAGAGATTCGTATGTTCATCACCATCTATTCCTAACCTATAACGCTTTCCGATCTTTAAATAATCAAGCATATTTTTATTAATTCCTAGATTTTGAACTTGTCTATAATTACCATATTCACCTGAAAAATAAACAGATAGTTTTTCAGCCATATCTTCATTCATAAACTCACCAACATACTTCTCCACATCTTTTCTCTTAAGAGGATTTTCCGATGAGGGAAGATCGTCTTTCTCAAATTCTTCTGATCGAACCACATCTGTATTACCTTGCAGTCCAACTTTCTTTTCACTAAGATTAGCGTTTCCCCCTATGATTTCCTCATTTTCCCCCTCAGGTTCTTTATAAAATTCTCCAAAACTCATATATACGTAAAATAAAAATTTAATCTTACTGATATAAGTATGCGTATAATGGAAATATTTGTCAACAAAAAACAGACCTATAAAGATCAAAGGTTTTCAAATTTCTTGAGACGATAGAAATCCAGATAGGAAGATTTAGTAGAAAAAGGTAAAGCAAGATACACATTAAGAATAGAAATTCTGTTAAAAACAACAGAGGTTAGAGGAATCTATAGATAGTGTAAAACATATATATAACATTACTGTCATATATTCTATCTATAGATTCCTCACCTCCTCGTAGACAGATCGACTACTAACTCAAAACTTGAGTAAATTTGTCGATTCTCATAATCTTTTGATCCATAGGAGCCCTAGCGGTCTCCTCTGTAGAAATAAGACCAACAAGGCTTTCATCCTTGTAGGCCGACAAATTCGCAAAGGATGTCACAATCAAGATGCCTTTATGTTGTCTCTTGAATTGCTGCAACCATTCTTTGCCCTCTTCTGTCGGAGTCGCAAGGGACTCGACAAATTCAACACCATTTTTTGTCTCTACAACCTTTTCTACAAAGGTCGATTTAAATAGATTTGCCAAATCGGCATTACCCGGAACTATCGTTCCGTCGCTCATTGTGTAAGGATGGGCAGAGGTGTTGATCAAATCAACACCATTTGACAGACGACTAATTTTATCAGTATAAGTACGCATTCGAACCTCCTAAAGTTCTTTTCGTTGTTTTTTATTTTACATCTCATATTGATGAGAAAACCTCTATTAAGGCTAAAGAATACTAACAGGTAATATCCTTAAGCCTCAACAGAGGAACATGTGTATCTTGCTGTTAAAGAACGAAGCTCCTCTTATGAGCATTCTTAACAATATTTACAGTAAGAAGAAGTATTTCTTCTCCAAATAAATATTATTAAATGGTTTTTAATATATTTGGTATTATTTTTATATGAGCAGGTTATAGCTACAATTATATAACAATATTTGAAAAATTGCAACACTATAGGTCAACCTGATGCATTAACGTAACTTTTAGAAAACAGTCAAACTCTTACAGTTTCCCTGTTTTTAACCTCAAGTTGGTAAATGAAATGTATCGACTAACCTTATTCAGGATTAGCCTTTATCACAGAACCTAATTCATGATCAACACTACTTGTTGCAACACATACAAAACCTGTACCTGGTTGATATAGATATACCGCAGGTACAAAAGTAGAATAACACATAGCTATCTCTGCAACAACCCAATTAGATGTCCTTCCACTTAAAAACACAGGTTTGTCTCGATTAACATCTGGAGGAATAACCTCATTTAACTTTTTATTATCAACTATCACAAACTGATCTTTAGCATACTCTACTAATGTTCCACCACGAAAATCTTCTGTTTTCTGAAAAGGTAAATCTCCATGACCTTCACCTTCTGGTTCTTTTAACCACGAAATACCAACAGCACCACCTTCTACTTTACTGTCAGCTAAAGCTACTTTGTTTGAACGTAAGGCCTTTACAATATTTACAATCAACCATTGCGGAGCCCTTCCATCAATCAAAAAATTGCCACCATCTTTTCCAACTTCAGAAAGCTTATTAAAAACATCTTTTAACTCACTTGGTTTCCAGTTGAGTCCCTTCATTGGTTCTCTACCTGGAAGAAGAATCTCTTCCTCTTCCTTGCCAATCATTTTTGCAATCTCCTCTACACCTATCGTCCTATACTCTCTATTTTCTTTCTCAGCTTTCTCAGGGACCAACTCTAACATGTACGAAGCTAAACTCTTTAAAGTTTCTGATTCGTTAAATTTTCCCCTTTCTAAACCAACAACTAACCCTTCATTGTTCCACTCTTTATCAGGAGTTTTAACAAACCACTCCTGTTGTGGTTCTAAAGTAGAATGAAGGAGAGCAATAATATTCAATCCTTTTCTTTTTGCCAAATCAATCCATTCTTGATTCTTATTCTCGTCTGAAGAGATAATAATCATAGCATTAGCTTCCTCGCACAATTCCTCATT
The DNA here is from genome assembly GCA_050943415.1 of Candidatus Dojkabacteria bacterium. GTDB lineage: Bacteria > Patescibacteriota > Dojkabacteria > SC72 > SC72 > UBA5232. Next base: position 3,359 of record JBMNPD010000012.1, on the reverse strand, counting down.
CTCAGGACTAACTACTCCACCTAAATCTATCAAGTTAAATCTTTTATCAGTGTTTTTAATTTGTTCTTTCCATGCTTGAACATTTTCAGGAGTAAAAGAACCCTTATTTCTAAGTTCTTTAGCTAAATCCAAATTCTCTCCATACAGATTCTGTGTCCAATCACCTTCTCCATCAGGCTGAGCAGCAATTCGCATAGTATCATCTACAGGTAGCAATTTCCTCAAAAAGTTCTCAGCTATGGATTTACCGGAGTGAGGTGGTCCTACAATAACAACTTTTAGACAATTTCCTATCTCTTTTTTCTCAGGAATTTGACTCTCACTCTCCACAAAAGGTGTCGTTGTAGGAACAAAAACATCAGAATTATTAGGAGATGCAGATACTATTAAATCATTTTTCACAATCAAAAATACGGCTAATTTATATTAGCATGACTCACTATATAATCATCTATTTCATTTCTAATGTCAAACATCCCTTAATCAGTAATGACATATTCCCCACACTAGCAAAAATAATTTCATTACAGTACAATAAATTAGAGTTAACTTGTTAAGAACTGCTCATTGGAACCAAGTATAGAGTTTCAAAATCAAAGAACAGAGGCACCTCTAATACAAACTAATCCTGAATATGAAGACATTGGTAACCATTCCCTACCAATATGGAACTGTATGCCAGAAATAGTAGAGACATTGAAAAACAATGACCAACTTATCTTGGTGTCTGAGACAGGTAGTGGTAAAACAACACAAGTCCCACAAGCATTACTAGCATCAGGATTTACAGAAGATGATAAAAAGATATATGTCATAGAGAACCGAGTAGCTGTTACTGTAGAAACAGCTAAAAGAGTAGCACAAGAATTAGATACTAATATAGGAGAAGAAGTCGGATATTTAACTGGACCAGAAAAGAACTCATCTGCTAATTCTAAAATTGTCTTTATGACAAGTGGAGTTTTTAAAAATATCATACGATCCAATCCTCAATTAGATGAAGCTTCTATTGTGATTTTTGATGAATTTGACGAGAGATATTTACTTTCAGACATAGGACTTTCTCTTGTTGAGAAAGCACAAAAACAGGGTAGCAAAACAAAATTTCTTCTTATGTCAGCCACACTTAATGCACAGAAATTTTCAGATCATTTTGGAGGTGCACCAGTAATAGAAGCAAAGGGACGTCCATACCCTGTTGAAGCACATTTCACAGAAACATATATTCCTGAGCGATTGCGTCCCCAAAAAGTAGCTGAATTAGCAGCCCAAATACACCAAAACAATAATGAAGGAGATATTTTAATATTTATGCCAGGTAAGGAGGAAATTGCAAAAACCATAGAAGAGATGCTTAAACAAGGAATTACAGGAGCAACCATGTTACCACTACACAGCCAACTTCAACCACAAGAAAGACAGAAAGTTTTTCAGAAGACTCCCAACAGAAAAATTATAGTCTCTACCAATCTTGCAGAAAGAGGTTTAACTATTGATGGAGTTAAGTATGTTATAGATTCAGGCTTAGTACGAGCAATAGAATATGAACCTAATGCTGATACAACAAAACTTTTAGTTGTTCCTACCGCACAAGATTCTTTGTTACAAAGAAAAGGACGTGCAGGAAGAACACAACCTGGCGAGTGCTACTATTTAATAACTAAGGAAGACTTTGATAGTAGACCTGTTTCTACAGAACCAGAGATACTTAGGACTTCTTTGCGAGAGGTTGTCTTACAGATTAAAGCAATGGGATACTCTAGAGAAGGTGATCCTATACGACTAATTGATTCACCTGACAAGGAGAGTTGGAAAGCAGCTAAGGATCAGTTGCGTTTACTTGGAGCACTTGACCATAAGGATGAGACGAAACTTTCAGAATTTGGTTTGAAACTTGCTGAACTTTCTTGTGATCCTAGAGAAGGAACAATGATTCTTGCTGGTTGTGAGATGGGATGTGGCAAAGAAATGGCGATAATAGCAGCAATAAGAACTAGCAAACCACTTTTCTACCGTCCTAAAGGCGAGGAAGATGTTGCTGACGCTATGCGTAATAGTTTATCTCCATCAACTATGTCAGACTTGATAAATTTACTGTATGTTTATGAGCAAGCTGAACAACAAAATTTTAATTACAAGTGGTGTAAGGAGCATTATATCTCTGTTAACGCTCTGCGTGAGATTAGACAAAATTATTCTCAACTTACATCGCAACTAAAAAGATTAGGATATGATTTAAGTAAACCAACACAGAAACCTGAACCTGAAGTTCTATGCAAAGCAATAGCAAGAGGGTTTAAGGATAAAATTTTTGAATATCGTACAAGAACTGGTAGGTATAGAAATATTGATGGTACTGGTAGTGCATTGCTTGCTAATAGTTCCAAAACAGGTGGTTATTTGATTGTTGCAAATGAATTAATAAAAATTCAAACAAAGAGTGGTATCCTGTTACCTTTAATAACATTAGCTACAAGAATAGAAAAAGAGTGGTTTAAAGATGTCTTTTTTTAAGCAGGATAATTATATTGAATAAACATCTTAATGAAGCTTAAGAAAACACTTAAACTCTTCCATCCAATCTATATGTATCATTAGTAATGTTATAATCATTAAAGTTAGTTGTAGCATTATCTACAACAATCTTTTCTAATTGATTTTTCTCTTTTTGAAGGTAAGAAAATAAACTGGGTCTATTAGTACCAGAACCTCCACAATGATCATCAATAACAACTGCAGGAATCATTCCTCGCTTATTAGCAATATCATTAACATAATTAGATATTGCATTAAAAAAATCAGAGGGATCTACTGTATTTATATAGTTCTCCGTCGGATTAGTACCTCTGAGTAATAAAACTTTTTCACCTGTTTCGGGAGAGAAAGTTTCTATCAACAACGCTGCTCCCACTATCTTCTCTGTCTTCTCATCTGGTCTTGCCCTCATGATTATCGCAGATGTATTAGGCATAGATTCATTAATAGAATCATACTCATCTGCCCAACATGCATTAGCTATCTGACCTGACATCTCTAACATAATTCCCTTGGTTGGAACAAATTGTATTCTTGTTAAGCCTTCTCTTGACGACTCTTCTAATGTCGTAGCCAATACTGTACTTAAAGATTCTACATTAACTATTTTTCCAAACATCTTAGATAATCGTTTCTCTCCAGAGAAATACTCTGAGTACATCTCCTGACTAACTATATGATTTATAAATTCTGTAAGATGAATACCACCAGCGCAATGCTGGTGGTATCTATCCTGCAGGCTGAATCGCCTGCTATACCTAATGGAATCGCAATGTTGGTTGAACATCTTTCAAACGTTTACCGTGAGAATTGATATACTTCTT
>JBMNPD010000011.1:0-25802 GCA_050943415.1 Candidatus Dojkabacteria bacterium | reverse complement strand
TGTTAAAATTATCTCTGAGCAATATCTCAATTGCCCCTCTGTCTGCAGCAGTTAGATGTTTGTTTCTCATACTTACATTTTAACTGTTGCAGTTAGAAGTAGAAAGTAGATATTCAGCATTCAAAAAACAGTATGCTGATAAAATAGTGCTTTTTAGAATGGGAGATTTCTTTGAAACATTCGGAGAAGATGCAAAGATTGCCTCTAAAGTTTTAAATATTACCCTTACTAAAAGAGATAAGAAAGGAGAAGTACCTCTTGCAGGTTTTCCATACAAAGCAATTGATCAGTATCTGCCTAAGTTCATAGAGGCAGGACACTGTGTTGTTGTTGTAGATCAACTAGAAGATCCTAAACAGGCTAAAGGTATTGTTAAGAGAGGTGTGATTCGTGTTGTTACTCCCGGTACTTTAGATGGAGATGAGGCAAGTAGTATTAAAGATGCATATCTTGGAGCGTTCTTCATTACAAATAGAAAGGTTTACTCTTCTCTTTGTGATATATCTACAGGAACTTTTCTCTTGATTGTAGAAGAGAATCAAAAGAATACAATTAACAGTATAATCTCCAAATATGATCCTACAGAAGTACTGATGATTGAGGGAGAGAATGAAGATGTATTTAGTAATATTCCTGTACAGTTTCTGGAGAAAGGTTTAAAGAATGTGCAGTACTGTTCTAAGTTAATAACAGAGTTTTTTGAAGTTAAGAATATTGATTCATTAGGTTTAAATGAAGATGAAGAGGTTATACCTGTTGCAATGATTCTCAAATATATTCAGGATACTCAGTTGATGGAGCCAAAGCATATTCAGAAGCCGAGAAGAGTTTCTCTTAACAGTACTATGAATCTTGACAGGGCAACTATTCGAAATCTTGAACTCATAGCTAATTCATATACAGGTACTGTTGAGAATTCTTTGTTTAGCATTCTTAACAAAACATCTACTCGTATGGGAACTAGGTTGCTTTACTCTTGGATATTGAACCCTCTGATTAGTAAAAAAGAGATAGATGAGAGAATTAATACAGTAGGTCAATTCTACAAGCATGAAGATATTTTAAAAAATGTTAGAGAAGAATTAGATGGGATTAATGATATAGGGAGGATAGCTGGGAGGATAGGATTGAAACGAGCTACTCCTAGGGATGTTAAGTCTTTGCAATATTCCCTTTCTAGTTCATTAAATGTGTTAGAGAAGTTAAGAAGTGAACTGAAAATAACATATAATGAACTAGACATTAAACTGTTTGAAGAAATAATAGAGAAGATAGAAAAAGCTATCTCTGATACTCCACCTACTCTTTTGACAGAGGGTGGAATAATTAAGCAAGGATACAGTAAAGAAGTAGATGAACTTCGTTCTCTTTCTGGAGATAGTAAGGATTGGTTAAAATCATTTGAAGAAGAGGAAAGAAAGAAAACTAATATCCCTTCGCTTAAGGTAGGTTTTAACTCAGTATTTGGATACTACATAGAAGTTACCAAAGTACATCAAGACAAAGTCCCTGAGAGATATATTAGAAAACAGACCCTTGTAAATTCAGAGAGATATATTACAGAAGAATTAAAAGAGAAAGAGGAAATCATTCTTAATGCTCATGACAAACTGTTTGAATTAGAGTACCAGTTGTTTAACGACCTTCGTGATTCATTACAACCTAGCCTAGATCAACTACTTAAACTTGCTGAGACGATTGCTAACATAGATGTTCTATCTAATTTTGCATATGTAGCTATTAAAAACAACTATGTTAAACCTGAAATCTATGAAATTGGAGAGAAAGATGGAATTATTAATATAGAAAAAGGTAGACATCCAATAGTAGAAGCTATTTCAGAAGAAGAATTCATTTCTAATGATACATTCCTCTCACAGAAAGAATCTAACATGGCTATCCTTACGGGACCAAATATGTCTGGTAAATCAACATACATTAGACAAGTTGCTACTATTGTACTAATGGCTCAAATAGGTAGTTTTGTACCTGCATCTAAAGCTGAGATATCAATAGCAGATAGAATATTTACTAGAGTTGGAGCTTCTGATGACTTAGCAAAAGGAAGAAGTACATTTATGGTTGAAATGGATGAAGCTGCAAATATTGTAAATAATGCAACTAAATATAGTCTCATCATACTTGATGAAGTAGGAAGAGGCACAAGTACATATGATGGAGTAAGTATTGCTTGGGCTTTAGCCGAGTATATTTTGAAAGATATTAAAGCTAGAACTCTTTTTGCAACTCACTATCATGAACTACTGAAATTAGCAGAGAAGAATCAAACAGCTGTAAAGAATTACAATGTACTTGTTGAAGAGGACATTGAGAAAGGAACAGTAATATTTCTTAGAAAAATTGTAGAGGGAGGAACAGATAGGAGCTACGGGATTTATGTTGCCAAAATGGCAGGTCTTCCTGAGCGAGTTGTTGTTAGAGCAAATGAAATTTTAGAGAGTTTTGAACAGAAGAATATGTTCTCTAACAAGAATGCTGTGAGAGAGATAACTTTACCATCAGAGAAAGAAGAAAAAGCAAATAATCAAAGTGCAATGCAGTATCCTCTTTTTTCTGCGAAAGAATCAGAAATAGAAAGAGAAATTCAAGAATTAGATGTTGATAATCTAACTCCAATAGAAGCATTAAACAAGATAGTTAAATGGAGAAAGCAAATTTAACTAAATAGCTATTCTGTACCCTACTCCATGTTTACTTTTAATTATTTTTATCCCGAATACCTGCCTACTTTTTATGTTGATGCGACAAACAGTTACTTGTAAATAATTATTTGTCATATTTTTACCTAGAGATTCTCTCAACTTTTTAATACTACAGAAACCTTCTTCTTTTATTAGAGTTTTTAAAATTAAGAACTCAACCTTTGTAATATCTACTTTGCATGATTTATATTCTAAAACATGTTCCTTGATGTGCAGTTTTATACCGTGATATTCAATAGAATCTTGAGTTGTTTGAAAGTGATTTATGATACTGTTAAGAAATTTACTGTTAACAGGGTGAGAGATAATGTAGTTTTCATTACTATCAAGTAGCTTGTTAATATTCTCATGCTGAATGTCGTCAACTATGTATATCTTTCTACATTCATCAACAGTGTTTATATATGAAATGGATTTTTTGAGGTTATCTCTACCATCTATCAAAGCTATTTTAGTATTACTACTATCTTTAAAAGTATCCGGATATATGTTTTTCTTAATTGAAGTAATGAATTGTTTATCTGAAGAAATAATGAATATATTTTTGTATGATGAGATCATACTAATATATATACACTACGAAGATGACAAAAAGATTACTTTTGTTTAATTAATTTGATAGCTTCTTCTACGATAACTGTGAACTGTTTCTTTGTTTCCATATTTTTAAGTTGAACACACTTAGTAGAAACTTCACTCTCTCCTATCACTATGACCCATGGAAATTGTTTTTTATCTGCATATTTGAATGTTGCACTTAGTTTCTTAATCTCAGGATATATCATAGTTTTTACTTCCTTGCTTCTTAATTTCTCTGCAATTTGCATACTATACTCGATATATTCCTTATCCATAGGGATTACTAACACATCTGAGGTAGTAGAAATACCTTTTGTCATGTCATTTTCTTTAAATATCTCTTGCAATCTCTCTAAACCGAAAGATACGCCAGTTGCACATATATCATGACCGATATATCTTCCAATAATCTTGTCATATCTACCACCACCACTCACCGACCCGATATTGTTATCCAAAATTTCATACTCCCAAATAGGGCCTGTGTAGGAAGCAAGACCTCTTGCTAAAGTAATATCAAACTTGTAGGTAGATTCAGGTAAATCAGTCTTTTTGAGAATTGACAAAATTTCTTTTGTTTCCTTAATACCCTCACCACCTGATTTTGTTGTACCAACAGTCTTCTCTAAATCATCTATATTATCTATCTTTAAAATTTCCATAATTTGACTAACCTTTTCTGCATCTATTCCTCTAATATCAACCAATTCTTTTTCAACTTCCTTCTCTCCTATCTTCTTTAGCTTATCTACAGATATATAGAAACCATCAAAATATGATTGAGGTATGTCTAGGTACTCTAAAATTCCGAAGAGTATCTTTCTGTTACTTATTCTTGCTATATATTTCTTGAAACCTAATTTCTGTAAGAATTTAAGACCTACCTCAAGAATTTCAGCATCAGCAAATTGTGAACTAGAACCTAGTATGTCTATATCAAGTTGGGTAAATTCTCTTAAACGTCCTTTCTGAACATTATCAGCTCTCCAAACATTTTGCATTTGATATCTTTTGTATGGCATATGTATTTCATTAATACTTTGTGCTATTGCACGACACATTGAAGTCATTAACTCGTATTTAAGCATGACATCTCTACCACCATGATCTTGGAATCGGTAGTAAAGTTTTTCAGCCTCACTACCACTAATACCAAGTATCAACTCTGAGTATTCAAGTGCAGGGGTTTCCAGACCCTCGTATCCATAACTCTGGGCCAAATCTTGAAATGTTTGTTTAATGTACTGTCGAATGTTTACATCTTCAGCAAAGTAATCGCGGAAGCCTTTTAATGTTTTAGGTTGTATCTTTGTATTCATATGTTGATTATATCATGAAAGGTCTGACCTAGGTCGTACCTCTCACAAGAAATTGTTCATATTCATACCTTTTACCATTCTAACAGTTTTTTCTCCATGTCTTCTACTTAGAAAGAACAGATATCTCATGTTTTACCTTGAAACAAAGTGTTCGCAAACTTTGTCCCAACTATGTTCTAGGTAAAGATGAAAAACTTCTTAACATAGGTCTGACCTAGGTCAGACCTGCAAGGAATTTAGGAATTGATTTGAGGGTGTAAATGGTGCATAATGATAGTCATGAGATACAGCTTTGGAATATCTGATAGACGAAAAAAGATGCTTGGGAAAAAGACTTCCCAAGCTAATTTGACTAAATCTTTTGCCCCGATGGGATTGGAGCGTTACAAGAATTTCAAAAAGTATAGTGCTCACGAGATTAGTAGAAGAGACAACAAAAATGCTAGTGGTAAAAGGAATGGTGTAAAGAAGATTTTTGGTGATCCGGAATTTAAGAAGAAAGCAAGGAAAGTTATATATATTTTTATTGGAGTTCTTTTCTTTCTTGGTTGTGTGGGGTTAATACTGTTAGGCTTATATTTAAGGAATATTCAAAAATCACTTCCCTCTCCAGATAAATTGGTAGAAAGGGTTTCTGATCAAAGTACACAGATTCTAGATAAGGATGGAAATTTACTCTATACAGTCTACAAGGATCACAACAGAAAGTTTATTCCAATAGATCAAATTCCTGATCATACCAAATGGGCTTTACTGGCAGCTGAAGATATTGAATTCTATCAACATAAAGGTTTGGATTATTTAGGCATTATCAAATCTGCAATTCTGAATCTACAGCACAAGAGAGTTGTTAGAGGTGCAAGCACAATTACTCAACAGTTAGTCAAAAACACTATTTTGTATGATGTACTTGGTGATGATGCATACAAGCAGACTCTCTCTAGAAAGATACAGGAAGTCTTGATTACTATGCAAGTAGAACAGACATTCACTAAAGATCAAATTTTACAGATGTATATGAATGAAATTCCTCTTGGTGGGGTAAATTACGGCTTCCAAGCAGCTGCTAATGCATATTTTAACAAAGATGTTAGTGAACTTACTCTCGCAGAAAGTGCTTTGATTTCAGGCTTGATTCAAAGTCCAGGAGTGTATTCTCCTTTGTACGGTACAAAGCCTGAGATGGCAGAAGAAAGAAAAGAGTATGTCTTGGGTCAAATGGAAAAACATCAAAATTTGACTGGAATTGGAAAAGAAGAGATAGATGCAGCTAGAGATGAAGAGTTAACATACAGTTCTAAAAAAATAGATATTAAAGCACCTCATTTTGTGTTTTATGTTAAACAGCTTCTTGAGGAGGAATTTGGTGCAGATCGTGTCGAAAGAGGTGGTTTGAAAGTAACAACTACTCTTGATCCTACACTTCAGTCGATAGCTGAGGAAGAGGTTGTTAAAAGTGTTGATTCTGCCAAGAGATTTAACGCAAACAATGGAGCAATGGTAGTATTAAATCCTAAAAATGGTCAAATTCTTGCAATGGTAGGTTCTGTAGATTATTGGAATACTACAGATCCAAGAGTTGATGGTAATGTAAATATAGTTACAAGTGAAAGGCAGATGGGTTCTTCTGTCAAACCATTTGTCTATCTTAACGCTATAACTAAAGGATACAATCCAGGAACTTTAGCTCCAGATATCTCAGAGATAGCTTTTGGTAACTATGATCCGAATAACTGGGATGGAAAGAATCTTGGTTTAATGACAGCAAGAAAAGCTCTTGTTCTATCTAGGAATACTCCTACTGTGTATATGCTACAGCTTGGTGGCATAGATGGATATATTCAACTTATGCAGAAATTTGGAGTTGATATTACATCTAAGGCTAATTACGGTTTAAGTATTGGTTTAGGATCAGCAGAGATGAAGTTACTTGATTTTGCAGGAGCATATGCCGTTTTAGCAAATAGTGGGGTTAAACACGATATTACCTCTATTCTAAAAGTTGAGGACAACAAAGGAAATATATTGAAAGAGTATAAGGATAGTGAAGGTACGAGAGTGCTTGATGAAAAGGAAGCGTATCTTGTTAACTGGATGATTTGTGATATGCAGGGTTTTCATGACAGGTATGGTGACCAGTATTTTTATATTAATGGAAAAAAGGTTTGTGGTAAGACTGGTACAACAGATGGTCCAAAGGATTTAGATGCATTTTTGTATAATCAGAGTTTGGTTGTTGGTGTATGGAATGGTAATAACAACGGTGAAATTATGCCTAATGCTTGGTCTTCTACGGTTTCTCTTGTTATGGCCAACTCTTTCTTTAAGAGGGTGATTGATAGTTATTCAGAATTTGCTTTTAATAGGCCTGCTGGGATTATGACTACAACAGTTTGTACAGATACAGGAGCTACTCCTGCAGAAGGTGTTGAGTGTCCAAAAGAAGCCACACTATACATATCTGGTAAAGCTCCTCAGACTGACGACAGGAAGGTTGTGGAGGTCTGCCAAGCTAACAATTTAATACCTTCAAATCTTGATGCAGCAAGAAAGTATGGGCTTATTACAACAAAGGTATTACTCTCAACGACACTAGAAAACGCTCTTCAGAGAGAGGCATACAAAAAGCACCTATTAGAGCCTACAGATTCTATATATCTTGTTGATAATCCAGAAACAGGATTATGTCCTCTTCCTTTGGGTGAAGATAATGCTCCTGTAGTAGAGTTAATATCTCCAGCATCAGGTGGAGAGGTTAAGATAGGTAAAATGGTTGAAATAACAGGTAATGTAAGATATTTAGAAAGTATTACTGAATTTAAAGTTTCTTTTGATGGAAAGAATGTAGCTGCTTCATTAAATGCAGATGGTTCTTATGTAATTCATTATACTGTTCCTCCTACTACACAAGCTGGAGATGTCAAAATAGTTGTAACAGCTAAAGATAATTACGGCAAAGTGGGAACAGCTTCTGTAACACTCAAGGCTGTTGACACAACTCCTACACCACCTCCTAGCACGGAACCAGAACCATAAATTAGGATAACTAGGATTTATTAAACTATCTCAGCAGAATATTTCTTGGCAAGTTTCTTTACGATCTGTTCTTTGATTATATTTATTTCTTTGTTTGAAAAAGTACTATTGTAGTTACTTACAGTAATTCTAAATGTTATCTTCTTCTCTTTTTCGTTATCCTGGTATATATCTAAACATTCTATTTTACCGTAGTAATTCTCTTTGTTAATAACAAACTCAATCTCATTGTATAAATCAGAATAAATAACTGAAGAATCAACCTTGAAACACATATCTACAGAGAAAGGAGGATATATTGGAATATCTCTATATTTTTTTGAACTCTTCTCTAAAGTTGAGAGGTATGTTAAAGATAGCTCAAAAGCTGCAGTATTCTGTGGCAGTTTGAAAGCATCCTTTAAACTATCCTTAACCTCTCCTACAATACCGATATAATCCATACCTATTGAAACAACTGCTGATACATTTGGATCAAACATAGGAAGAATATTTTTTAATCTAGGAGGTAACACCTCTTCTTCCATATCAGCTATCAAAGTATATTTAATGTTTGAATAATTCAAAGAATCTAACAAATCAGCTAAATATTTCTTTACTTCATAATATGGAGAACCAATATACTCATTCTTCTCTGCATTTGTAAGAAGTAAAGACAACATCCATTCCTCCTCAGGCAAATTATTCTCATCTATCCTACTTCGCAAATGAGATATACCCTGTTCAAAAAGAACAAACTTATCAAAACCTCTTGCCATATTCTCTTTACCTTTCTGCAAAATAGATTGGAGAAGAGAAGTTCTCATCAATGAAAGCTCTGGAGAGAGAGAATTAAGAATTCTGTATGCTTCATCAGGATTAAGATTACAATCTTGAAAATTCTTTAAACTAGTAAAACTGTATGTAACTATTTCATTTGCACCTCTGTTACTCAAAATATCTCGCACCTCTTTCTTAAGTTCAAACACCTTGTTTTTTAAAGGTGGTTTAATATCTTTCTTTGGAAGAATTGCAGGTATATTGTTGTATCCGTATACTCTAACAATATCTTCGTATATATCTTGCTTAATAACGACATCTCTTCTCCATGATGGTACAAATACGATTAAAGAACGATCCTCACTTTCAGTCACTTTGTATTCTAAATTCTCAAGGATACTCTTTACCTGTTCTAAATTCATCTCTATTCCTGCAATAGTATTGAAATTCTCCAGATCAAATTTAATAGTTTGGTTTGTATCAAAAGGTGTTGGATATATATCGACTATATTTGAAGCAATTTTTGCATCTGCCAACTCTTTAGCAAGAGAAACAGCCTTCTTGAGAGCAGGAAGAGTCATTTCTGTATCAAGAGAATGTTTGTTTTTAGTACATGAATCAGTAGCTAGCCCTAACTCCATAGATGTCTTTCTTACACTGTTTTTGTCAAAATTTGCAGATTCGAAAATAATCCTTTTTGTATTGAAATCAACCTCTGTATCTTTGCCACCAATTACTCCTGCTATTGCAATTGGGTGAGTACTGTCTGCTATGACAATATTTCTGTCATTTAACTCATGTATCTTGTTATCAAGGCCTAAAATGTTTTCACCCTCTCTTGCTAATCTAATCTCTATGTTTGCTATCTTTGTTGTACTTTGATCGTTAACTACAATCTTGTCGTAATCAAATGCGTGCATAGGTTGTCCGAATATGAGCGATATGTAGTTTGTTATATCAACAATGTTGTTAATTGGTTTTATACCACACTTTATTAATGTAGATTTAAACTCTATTGGAGATTCTTTTACATTTACATTATCCATAGCTATGGCTGTATATCTTGGACAAAGTACTTCTGCATTATTTGTAATCTGTAGGTTTAAGCAATTTGTTTCTGGAGTAAGATTTTTGTCATGATCTAAAAACCAATCTGGAGATGTGAATTTATTCCCTGTTATAGCTGTTAATTCTCTAGCTAAACCTATTACTCCGAAAAGATCTCCCCTATTTGTTAATCCTTTGTTCTCTATTGAAAATGCAGTGTCTTCTAAAAAGTAATATTTAGAAAAGTTTTCACCTACTGGAGCATCTTTAGACAGTTTCAAAACTTCTGTATGGTTACTACCTATATTTAATTCTCTTTCTGATGCCATCATTCCATTGGATTCAACACCTCTTAGTTTGACTGTTTTTATGATTACTGGTTCTTCTTCTGTATATATGGTGTATGGAACGATTGCTGCTGGTTGAATATATGCTACTTTGTCTCCTGCTTCTAAAGTTCTATCTCCTGCTACAACTTGTATTTGGTTCTTAGCATCTGTGGTTATTTGGTATATTCCTAATTTGTCAGAATCAGGATGAAGTTCTTTACTTACTACTTCTGCAATGACAATGTCTTCGTAGTCTGATTTTAGGTTGTGCTGCTCTTCTACCTCAGCAATGTGTTCTTTGGACAATCTTATGATTTCTTCATCAGAAACGTTAATATCTCCAAATTGTTTTAGTAAATTAGTAGTTATTTTCATTTTAGAATTGTCTAAGGAAATTAAGGTTAGCTTCTCTTAAAAATCGAACATCGCTAATTGCTAATTTAATCATTGTAAGTCTATCTACTCCAAAACCCCATGCAAATCCTGAGAACTCTTCTGAGTCTATTCCTGCTTCCTTTAAAACATTAGGATGAATCATTCCACAGCCCATTATCTCTATCCAACCAGAGTTACCACATACTGAGCAACCGGCTTTTTTGCAGAATGGACAACTAATGACAAATTCGCAATCAGGCTCCGTAAATGGGAAGAACGATGGTTGCATTCTTACTTCTAATTCTGTTTCTAGGTATCTCTCTAGGAATGTCTTTATTGTAGCTTTCATATTTGCCACAGAGATATTTTTATCAACATAAACTCCCTCTATCTGGTAAAAAGTATGTTCATGAGATGCATCTGTAGCTTCATTACGATAACATCTACCAGGTATTACTACTGCTATTGGTGGAGGTCCAAACTTTTTCATTGCTCGATTTTGCATTGTAGACGTATGTGCTGGTAGAACAAAACCATCTTCTGTCCAGAATGTATCGTACGAATCTCTTGCAGGGTGTCCTTGTGGAAAGTTTAAGGATTCGAACATATGGTAGTCATTATCTATTTGTCTACTTTCTAATACATCAAAACCCATGTTTTGAAATATTCCTATTAGTTTCTCTACTTCTCTGTTGAGTGGATGTTTAGAACCTTTAACATCAAAAATCTTTGGTCGTTGTTCCTTGTTTGTATTAACATCAAACGGTGCTGTTGGATCTATTCGTTTTTTCGTTGAGTATGTGTTTTTGTCATTTTGTTTCTTTTCTAAGTTCTCCAGTATATATGTTTTTAAATTATTTACTTCTTTGCCGTATGTTGCTTTTTGCTCTTTTGGAAGATTTGCAATTTCAGCTAATGCTAGAGTTAATTCTCCATTTTTACCTAAATATTTCTGCTTTATGTCTTCGTATGATGAGGAAAGATCTTTAGATATATTATCGTATATTTTTTGTAAATTATTATGTGTAAATTTCATACTTTATGAGTATACTACAAAAGTGTATTGATTAGAAATATTTGTAGTGGATATGACTTTATACAATATGGAAGCTTGGTAGCATTCTATATTAAGTCATATCCACTTGTTTTCTTATTAAACTTAAACTAATACAGTCTTCCTTTTCATTAATTGAGAGATTGTTTTCTCTCCAATAATTTCAACAGTATAAATATCCTCATATGGATAGTCTTTTACATCCTCAAGTGAATGAAAAAGATCTTCGCTGAGAATTTTTGATGGATCTATAACAATACGAATGTTATCTAGTTTTACTAAAAGAAGAACTACCTCTGGATATTGATAGTAGTTGTTTAGTACAATAAGCTTGGGAGGAGAATCAAAGGTAAGATTACCCTTCTCTATACTGTACAGGAGTGCCAGAATTGTTCCTAGAGAACTTCTTAGTGTGCTATTTGAACTTTCTCTCTCAAATCTCGCGTTTGCTTCTACGATAGCATCTACATATTTCATCTCGTCATATGAAGAATCTAGAGAGAAGATGCTTTCGTGTTTTAAAGGAATATTCCAATATGCTGAGGTAATCAACCTGTTGCAGTAGTACTTTATTTGGTTAATCTTCCTTTCCGATTTTTTTGATAATTGTAATATCATAATGTCCTCATATTCTGGTATATTTGTTGGTTAAGAATCTCATCTAAGACTCTATGTTTTGGATATAATGGGAAAATGCACATATCTATTATGTTAGGTTTTGTATTTATCAAATAAACAGCATTGGAAGACTCTTCTTCTGTTTTCCTAATGTCATCTACAGGATCACTTAGCATTTTGATTGAACGAAGAAAGAGCTGATATGAGCTAGCTGATATAGGAGTTTTATTTACAAGTACAAGATTGATGTCTAGTGATCGTACTAATCTATCTTCATGAATTAGACAGGAATAGTAGAACGCTAGATTTATCAGTAATGGAGCAAGTTCTTCTCCTTTATGAAATCTTTCATAAGAACTTTTTTATGCATTTTCTACGGATAGCTTCCTGACTTGAGATTCTTGTTTCCATGGATAGTAGGAAAACACATTTTTCTCTCTTGCATAATTAACAAAATCGGTATAGAGCTTACAGAAACTATCATATTCTTTTGCACAGTTCATAAGACCTCCTTGTTTAATAAGAATTGTTAACGATCTGTATTATTACAAGCGTAATTAATACGATATTATTATAACATATACTATAAGGTATAGTTAGCTTTAATTAGCAATCTCTTAAATGGTAGTAATAAAAAGAAATACATGGGTAAATATGTATTGTTCTATTGGTAATAAAATATGGAATAACTAGGAGATACTTTCGACAATAGTTGCAAAAATATCTGGGTTGTTCTGTGCAATATCTGCAAGAACCATTCTGTTTAGCTCTATGTTGTTCTTCTTCAATTTGTTGATGAAATCTTTATATTGAATTCCATTGTTCTTGCAAGCAGCATTTATTTTTGTAATCCAAATTCTTCTGAAATCACTTGCTCTTCTCTGTCTATGATTGTATGCATATTGACCAGCATGCATATATGCCTCATGTGCTACTTTGTAGAGAGTACTTTTACTCATTCTATATCCTTTAGTACTCTTCAAAATTTTGTTATGTCTTCTTTTTCTTGTAGTTCCACCTTTTACTCTCATATCTTTATTTCTTAGATGTTAATAATTTTTCTAACCATCTTTTTAGCTGTAGTCTTATGAACTTTAGCACTAGAAGATTGTCTTCTCTTCGATCTAGTAGACCTCTTTGTCTTTAAATGTCCCTGATGACTCTGCTTGTATAGCACAATAGGTCTCTTATGCCCTCTTGGACTAGAAACTTTAATTCTTTTCTTCGCTGTTTTGTTTGTTCTCTGTCTTGCCATTTGGTTTATATGTCAAAGATATACGATTACCTTCATGTACAGGTACGGCCTCGATACTACTATAATCAGTAAAATTAGTCAATATTTTGTTAAATACATCTAAAGCCTGATCCTTGTTTTGTCTGCCTTTTCTAATCATTAAAATTTTAACAGGATGTCCTTTACTTAAGTATTCTTTTGCTCTTTTTATTCGATGTTCTATATCTGCTTTCTCAATAACGGGAGTGAATCTAAATTCTTTTGTTTCCTTAGTTTTTCCCTTTTTGTTCATCCTACTTTTTTTACTCTGCATATATACATATTTCGAAAAATCCATAATTTTACAGACAGGAGGTCGAACATTAGGACCTACCTCTACTAAATCTAATTCAACTTCTCCTGCCATTTCTAATGCTTTCTGAGTTGGAACTACTCCCATATTCTCACCCTTTTCATTTATTAACTGCACCTCTGGAAGGCGAATAAACTCATTTTTTCTAGGTCCGAACTTCTTTCTAAAATCTTTTTTATTTTCGAAAGCCATTTATGTGTTTTAAAAATAAAAAGTTATATATTTTCAGAAGAGAAAGATTCTTTTGTTCTAATCTCTTCTTTCAACTTATCTATGAACTCTTGAACTTTCATAAGACCCTCTTCTCTGTTTCTTCTTGCTCTAACAGATACAGTTTCAGTTTCAATTTCTTTGTCTCCTACGATTACAATGTATGGAATCTTCATTTTCTCAGCATCTCTAATTCTAGATTGCATACTCTTTGTTCTGTCATCTAGTTTTACTCTTAGTTGAGCCTCTTTTAACCTTTCATATACATCATGAGCATACTCAACATGCTTGTCTGAAATTGGAATAATGTAGACTTGTTCAGGTGTAAACCAAAGAGGAAAATCTCCACCGTGGTGCTCTATGAGGAATGCCATAAATCTTTCAAATGAACCAATGAGTGCTCTATGTACAACATACGGTTGTTTCTCCTGCCCGTCATCATCAACATATGTAATATTGAATCTTTTAGGAAGGTTGAAATCTAACTGTATAGTGGAAACGGAGTCCTCCTTACCAAATACATTAACTGCTTGAATATCAATCTTTGGTCCGTAAAAAGCCGCATCTCCTGGCATCTCTTCAAATTCAACTCCCCTATCAACTAATACTTTCCTTAAAATATTCTCAGAATGTTCCCACTTCTCCTTTTCACCTGCGTATTTATCAGATTTCTTCTCCCAATCAGAAAGAGATAGTCTAAATTTATATTTATCAAAACCAACATCCTTGTAGAAAATATCGAGAAGATCTAGAGTCTCGCTAATAATTCCCTCTAACTGTTCTGGAGTACAGAAAAGATGAGCATCATTTTGGGTAAAACCTCTTACTCTTTGCAATCCATGTAATTCTCCACTCTTCTCATATCTATATACTGTACCTAATTCTCCAAGTTTGTAAGGTAAGTCTTTGTAACTTCTGGTATCTAGCTTGTATACCATCATAGCCACTGGACAGTTCATTGGCTTGAGGTAGTAAGTCTCATCATCTACAACTATTGGTGCATACATAGCATCTTTGTAGAAATCTAAATGTCCTGACATTTGGAAAAGAATCTCTTTGTTAATATGAGGAGACAGTATATGCTCATATCCTGCACCTCTTTCTAAATCTATCATATACTCTTCCAAAATCCTTCTCATTACATACCCTCTTGGAAGCCATACAGGTAGTCCTTGACCTACTTCAGGAATAATTGCAAACAGTTCTAACTGCTTACCTAACTTTCTGTGATTTCGGCTCTCTAACTCCTCCTGTTGCTTCAAATATGTATTTAATTCATTTTCTGTAGGGAATGCTGTTCCGTATATCCTTGTTAACATCTTTTTATTCTCATCACCTCTCCAATATGCACCTGCTGTTTTAGTTAATTTAATAGCACCAATATCCTTAGTATTTTCTATATGAGGTCCTCTACACAGGTCAGCAAACTCATTCTCGCCTGTGATATAGAAACTAAATTCATCACCCTCAAGTTCGTCCAAAAGTTCCAATTTATATACTTGATCTGTTTTTTTCAAATACTCCTTTGCCTCATTTCTACTCATCATGATTTGACTAAAAGTCAGCCCTTGCTTGATGATTTTCCTCATCTCTTTTTCAATCTTAGGAAGATCTTCATTTACAATAGGCTCAGTAAAGTCGAAATCATAATAGAAACCATTATCTATAGCTGGACCAATACCTAATTTGGTATCAGGATACAGTTTCAATACAGCTTGAGCAAGTACGTGTGAAGCAGAATGTCTCATAGCTTCGAGTTTTGATATTTCTTTTTCAGAATCCATAAATAGTTTAATTAGTTAAAAAGTAATAATGATAATTATAGCACACCTTTGAGGTGGGAGGATATCCATATGGGTTGCCTGTTTAAAGTGGCTTTTTCATAAATATTTAAGATACTAGAAGCTGGTTTGTAAAAGAATAGCTTGTATCTAAAGGATATGCACATTTTACTTGTTTAATATATTACATGCCTATTTTGTGTAAACCTTTATTTTAAAAGATCTCTTGATGGTAAATGTCCTATATATTCTTAAATATTTGTGAAAAATATGTTGTTTATGAAGTAAAGATACTGAGAAATGAACACCTTAAAGGTGTGTGTGGTGGACCTGAGGGGATTCGAACCCCTCACCCCTTCGCTGCCAGCGAAGTGCTCTAGCCAAATGAGCTACAGGCCCATACGTTAAGGCGATTATACTACTTAACTATATAAAAAGATATTACATTCAATCCTAAAGTAATATTTTCTACTAATTTAATATTTTCAAGCTTTAATTTCTCCAAATCGTATCTTCTTGGATGTTTTAAAATCAATGCCCCCTTAAATTTCTTACTCTTAGGATTAACCACACCGGGTAGTAATTTAGATGCCATATTTATAATTCTCTCCATTTTGAATACTCGTTTTGTATTAAACAACTTGTATGGTGGGTCTATAAATATAATGTCAAAAGTTTTCTTGTCTTCTTTTTGGGTACCTTCCGTTAATTTGAATAGATAATCTTCTACTTTCTCTCTTAAAACTTCTGATTCTGGTAAGAATCCCGTATGTGCTACGTTCTTTTTAAGAACAATATTTGCATTCTTAGAAGCGTCTACAAATGTGCAGCTCCTTGCTCCTCTTGAAAGTGCTTCTAGCCCAAACGAACCTGCTCCTGCGTAGAGATCAAGTATATCTTTGTTTACAATATCTTCTCTAAGTATGTCGAAGATTCTTACTTTCATCCTATCAGTCATAGGTCTGGTAGCTTTTGGAACTTCTATATTAAAGTTTTTGGCTTTGCCTCCACTTATTCTTACTACAGTTTTTATTGTTGGCTCTTTGCTTTGCAATTTTTCTTTAAGAAATGTAGTTTCTCTTTCTTCGAAATCTTCAGGAGTTTCTATTCTCCATTTATTTTTCTCTTTTCTTAATTTTTTAAATGAATCGTGTTTTAAACTCATATTGTGATTATATCCTACTATTGTGCATATCGGCTAGTTTATTCTTTCTCCCTTGTAATTTCATACAGTACTGTTGTTGCACAATTAGCAACATTTAAACTCTCTTTAAATCCCCTCATAGGAACAAATATCTTTTTGTCAGACTTTTTCAAAATATCTTCCCCTACTCCTGTTTTCTCATGCCCGAATACTAAAGCAACCTCTTCAGGATACTCTACCTCTTGGAAGTTCTCTGCATCATTTGTCAGTTCAACAGAGTATATTGGTATATTTAGACTTCTTATCTCCTCGAGTGCTTCTTCCGTACTATCGTAATGCTCTGAATCTACCATCTCTGTTGCTCCAAGTGCAGTCTTTTCTAACTTTGGATTATCTATATCTGTAGTCATGCCACAAAGATATATTTTCTTTACACTCCCAGCACCATCTGCTGATCTAAATATACTTCCTACATTAAAACACGATCTTATATTGTCCAAAACAATATGTATCTTCATCTCTATTTGAATATATTATCTACTATATGTTGAACGTCATTATCCCCCTGTATCAATGATTTTGCAAACTTTCTTGCTTCTTTAAGCAAATCTAAATCATATATATTTGCTACTTTAAATGTTGGAATTCCCGA
Organism: Candidatus Dojkabacteria bacterium; assembly: GCA_050943415.1. Lineage (GTDB taxonomy): Bacteria > Patescibacteriota > Dojkabacteria > SC72 > SC72 > UBA5232. Next base: position 8,590 of record JBMNPD010000011.1, on the reverse strand, counting down.
TTGTTTAGTACCGTACACTTCACCAGGGCCTCTCTTCTTTAAGTCGTACTCTGCTACTTCGAATCCTGATGAATGTGCTGCAAAATATTTCAATCTCTCCTCTGCAGGTAATTTATTCTCAACAGAAGTACCCAATATTACAAAACAGTACGACTCTTTATCTCCTCTCCCAACTCTACCTCTTAGCTGATGTAGTTGTGCTAATCCAAATCTTTCAGCATCTTCTATTACCATTATTGTTGCATCTGGTATATCTATTCCTACTTCAATAACTGTAGTAGAGAGTAGTATATCAATCTTCTTCTCTCTAAAGTCGTTTAGTAGTTGGTCTTTCTCTTTTTCTTTCAGCTTTCCGTGTAAGTACTCTACATTCAAACCTTTGAATATCTCTTTTAGATTTTCATACTCATTTAGTATTGATTTGGTCGAAGATTTCTCGCTCTCTTCAATTAGTGGATATATGATGAATGCTTGGTTAGGATTACCATCTTTCTTGCTTTGAATAATTTTCTCTTTAACCCACTTTAAGCAATCTAATCTTTTATGTGGTGGTGTAAAGTATGTTTTAACTTCCTTTCTGTTTGCAGGTTTCTGTCGAATCTCTGACACATCCATTCCTCCAAAGAATATTTCAGTCAAACTTCTCGGTATTGGTGTTGCACTCATAGTTAGGTAATGTGGAGAGAAGTTCTTTTTCTTCTTGAAATACTGTCTCTGTTCTACTCCAAATCTGTGTTGTTCGTCTATGATAACTAGGTTTAAGTCTTTAGGTAACTCTTTCTCAAAGAGTATGGCGTGTGTCCCTATTATCAATTTATTATCAGCCTTAGAAATGTTTTTCTTTGTTGATATGCATAACTCTATATCTATTCCTATATCTTCGAAGATTTTTGTGAATGTATTGTAATGTTGTGTAGCTAGTACTGTAGTAGGTGCTAGTAGTATTGAAGAGTATCCGTTCTTGATACAGTTGAGTACTGCTATTGCACTAACAATTGTTTTTCCACTTCCTACATCTCCGTTTAGCAATCTGTTCATAGGTGTTTTTTTAGTACAATCAGAGAGTATTTCTTCTACAGATTTGTTTTGGTCGTCTGTAAGTTTGTATGGTAAGTTTCTAATAAATTTGTTTAATTCTTTTGAATGTATTTTCATTGGTTTAGCTTTCTGTTTTGCAGAATTTTTTCTATCCTGCTCTATTTTGATCGCTATTCTTAACATTTCATCAAATGCCAGTCTCTTACTCGCTTCTTTAATATCTTCATAGCTATTTGGAAAATGAATTTTGTTTATGGCTGTTGGAAGATTGACATATTTCTTTAGATAGAGAGGCTCTGTAAGTATTTCTTCTATATTGTCTTGTAGTGTAGATACTCTTGTTCTAATTGATTTAGATGTTAATCCACTTGTTTCTGGGTATATACCTATGATTTTTCCTAAATGTAGGCTTTCTCCATTTTCTTGATATTTTTCAAATTTAGGATTGTAAATGTTTTTGTTTTTTCCTTTCTGACTTATCTTCGCATCAAAGATATATATTTCTCCTTTTTTGAATGTTTTGGAAAGATAAGGTTGATTTAGAAATGACATTCGTACTGATGCTGTGTCATCTTTTACTTTGACGGTAACAATTGCTCTTCTGAAGTATGTTGTTTTTACATCCTCTATTTCTGCTAGAAATGTTCCCTCTCCTTCTTCTTTGAATTGTGATATTGGTATGAGTACGGAAGTGTCTCTGTATCTGAATGGTATGTGGAAGAGGAGATCTTTAACAGTATATATGGACAGCTTAGAGTAGAGTTCTGCTTGTCTCTCTCCTATTCCCGTTATATCAGTTATTGGGGAATCAGCAGTTAATTTCATTGTTTAAGCATATCTATGACTACTAAGATCATCGGTACTGCGATGCTAGCAAGTAGTACAAGTGCCATAGTTATATTGATAGTCTTGTTGATTTTTTGCTTTGTAGCTTTTTTCATATGTTTAATTGTAGCACAGAATCTGAAGTTGTACTAAACTTGTCTGATATGTCTTAATATCTTGTTTCTTGTACTGTTAGAATTAGCGTATTCTAAAACATTTTCGCTCTGATGTGTTTTGTTTTTATCTACTTTAACCTCAACAACATCTCCTGTTTCTATTATGCTTCCTAGTTTTGCAGGAAATCCATTTATTTTTGCAGATACTGTAGAGTTTCCTATACTTGTATGTAGTTTGAATGCAAAGTCTATGACTGTATCCCCTTTATCTAGTTGTATGATTTTTCTTCTTGGTGTAAATGCAAAGACTTCTTCTTCATATATTTGGGATTTGATTGGTAGGTTGATTTCTGTCTGTCTGTTTTTTTTGTTTGCAATTATCTGATCTTGTATCTTTTTAACCCAGTCATATTTGTTTGTAGCTTTAGCAAATCTTGTTTTACTAGCTTTGTAAGCGATATGTGATGCAGTACCGTATTTGTTGTTGTAGTCCATATCTTCTGTAAGTATTTGTATTTCTATGTTTATGTCTGTAATTTCTGGAAATTTTATGGGAAATTGTATTGCCATATATCCATTTGGTTTAGGGTTAGATATGTAGTCATCAAATCCTTCTTCAACAATCTCTCCACAATCCATTAGGTATTCAAGTACTTTAAAGCATTGCTCTTCTGTTTTTGTAACTATTCTAAATGCAATTAGGTCATCTAAACTTTCTATCTTAGGGTTTATCCATTCCTTTTCATATTTCTTCAACTTATTGTATATGCTGTATGTTCCTTTGATTCTACCTGTTAATATAACTTGATCTATGAGTGGTTGAATACTTTGAGAAATTTTACCTCTGCATTTATTTAGTAGATTTAGATTGATACCTGCCTCTTCCATTTTTCGAGTAATGCTTAAATGTTCTTGAGGTAGATAGTTTTTGAATGCTCTTTCCTCTATTTCTTTTTTTGTTTCGTCTAGGAAGAGAAATTCTGCTAGGTGTGAATAGATGTTCAATGATTTATTTAATGTATCTTTGATGAATTCATCTGGTATTTGAGAGATACTTCTGACATCGTCCAATTTGTCGTATACCTTTATGAAGACTGCTCTTAGATCTTTAGAGCTGTTTAGGATATATTTAACAATCAATTCAGGGTCAGTATCTGTACTTTCTGTTGCTTCTTTAATATTGTATGCCTGTTTTATGATTTCTAAAACTTCTTGTGAGCTGTTTTGTACAATCTGTTCTTCTCTATCTAATGGTACTTCGTGTAGCATTGCTGCTATGACGGAGTTGCTGTCTAATCCCATATCTTGAACATATGAGGCTACATTGAGTGTATGTGATATTCTGGTTGCTCCATTGTATCTTTTTTTGCCGAAATACTCTTTCTGAGCAAATTTGTATGCCTTATTTACCTCTTCTTTGAAGAGGTCAGGGGTGTTTTCTACAATCTTTTTTATTGTTATTTCTTCGTTCATATCTGTCTGGTAGAAAGTTAGAAAGAGCTACTTAGTATATCTGATTAGGCAGATATGTCTTCCTGCTTTTAATACAACATCATTTTTGTCTTTGAAGTTTACGATTGTCTTGTAATCAGTTTGTTTCTCATTATCTATTTTGACTGCTCCTTGTACTGTTAGTCTTCTTGCTTCTCCTTTGCTATTTGCAAATCCTACATGTACTAGTAGGTCTAGTATGTTAATTTCTTCTTGATCAATTTCTTTCTTCTCTATTGTATCTGTAGAGTTGTCTTTTTTCTGAAATATGGATTCGAAGTGTTTTTGAGCAAATATTGCTTCTTGTTCAGTTTTTACTTCTTTAGTTACTCTAAAGGCTAATTCTTTTTTGAGGTTGATTGGGTTTTCTCCAGAGTCTAATCTTTGTTTGTACAGTTCTACTTCATCCATATCTGCTGATGTGAGTAGTTCGAACATATCTACGGTTAAATCGTCAGTACTTGCCATTATCTTTCCATATATGTCTTCTGGTTTGTCACTAAGCTTTACCATGTTGCCTTCTGATTTACCCATTTTAGTTCCGTCAGCTGTGGCAAGTAGTCTTGTTGCTATGACTATCTTTTCTTTGTTTAGATGGTTTAATGCCATATCTCTTCCTGCGAGCATATTGAAGAGTTGGTCGTTTCCTCCTACTTCTATGTCTATGTCCATGACTACAGAGTCGTATCCTTGCATCAGTGGGTAGAGGAATTCGTTTAGGTATATTGGTTTGTCTTCTTTGATTCTCTCTTGGAACATACTTCTTTTGAGCATTTGTTGTACTGTAAATTCTGTAGAGAGTTGTACTACGTCTTTGAATGTTAGTTTGTCATGCCACCTACTGTTGTAGAGGATTTCTACTGGATTTTCTTTGTTGTTTACATCTATGATATGTGATGCTTGTTCTACATAGTTTTTAAGATTCTCTTTTACTTGTTCTTCTGTTAGGACTTGTCTAGCTGTTGTTTTGTCACTAGGGTCTCCTATTCTTGCTGTGAAGTCCCCGATTAGGAAGATTATGTGGTGTCCTAGTTTTCTTAAATCTTCTAGCTTTCTCATTCCTACTGTGTGTCCTATGTGTAGTGTGTCTGCCGTTGGATCGAATCCTTGGTATATGTTTAGTCTTTTCCCTGAGAGTAGTTTTTGTTCTAATGTTTCTTTAGATGGTAGTATTTGTTCTACTGCTTTTGTTAGTATTCTATTGATTATTTGTTTGTCTGTTGATATTTTCATGGTTTGATTATATATGTATTGCAAAATTTTTTCTATACTGATATTGTATACATATTATGAAGAGGTTAAAAGCTGCTCTGGGGTATATTGTTCCATTATTATCATTTGTCTTTTTATTTACTTTTGTTAATGTCCATAGGGGTTTAGCACAAGTAAATACTGATGTTACTTTTGGAATTCATGAAGTAACAGAGTATACAGATTCTTTAAAAAATGAAAAGAATATTTTGTTTGTAGAAGATGATTGTGAATCCTGTACTGAATTGAAGGATGATATGAAGGGATTGGATAGTACAAATTTCCTTCTTTACGTTGTTAATTTATCTGATACTACAGAGAAAGAAAAATATTCTGATTTGTTTAATTATATATATGGTACTTGTAAGAACAAAGAAGATATTTCAGAAGGAGTACCTTTTCTTTATTCTGATGAAACTTGTTTTGTTGGTAAACTTGCTGTTTTTTCTCAATTAACAGTATTAAATATTCCAGAGGAGGGAATTCTTTACAAGGATGGTGTTGATTATTTGCAATCGTATATGAATAGGTTAACTTTTGATGAGATGAAGAACAAGAGTATAGCTGAATTGGTTACTGATTCTACTAAGGTTTGGGAGTTTGTACTTTTGGGTGTTTTGTTTGTTGTAGGTATTGTATTTTTAGTTTATTGGTTAGTTAACAGGAAGAAGACTAATTTTAAGAGTAGTAAAGTATTTATTGTTCTTCAAGTTTCTTTGTTTTTGTTACCAACAGCGTATTTGGGTATAAAAGTGAATACTGCTCAGAATTTGTCGAGAAAATATAGTAGTGCTGGAGATTGTATAGCTGAAGGTAATTGTAAGAGTTATGCTGAAAGAGCTCAAGCATTATTAGATCGTGGTGGGGTTAGTGAATCTAGAGCTGAAGAGTTACAGAAGTATATTACTTCTGTTGGGGGCGTTGAACAAGCAAATGCAGATGTTGTGTATGCTAGTGGACAAATATTAAAACAAACTAGGAAAACTCTTGAGGATAAAGCAAAACAAGATGCACAAGAATATAATAGAACTATTGGAGGCAATGTGGTGGCGACTCCAGTAACAGCAGAACAAGTTTGGGATGCAGCAAGAATAGAAATGGAGAAGTTAGTGAAGAAAGATGCTAAGGGAAATGCACAATATGAAGAAATTGTATGGAAACAAAATTCTGATGGTACCTTTACTTATACAGTAGGTAATGAAGAAACAACACTTAATCTTTCTACTATTGCGGCAATTTCTCCAAAGGCTGTCTATAACGCTCGAGTAAATGAAATGTTGCTAAAGGATCCATATACTTATAATGAAAACGATAAAACAATAAGTATAACAAGTTGTGATTCCTACGAAGAATGTACAGAACTTTTATTGAAAAAAAATAATAAGACAAGAGATGATTATCAAAAAGATCCAACTGGTAATAGTGGTAAGTACTTCTATCAATATGATTCTCAGACAGGACAAATGATTGCAACTCCTCTTGGCTTGTCTACAGTAGATGATTTTTGTAGTCCATCAATGAAATTAGCTGGTTCTAGTGTTACTATGGATACAGTATGTTATTGTAAAAGTCCTTTTGGAGATGAACAGTATGTTGCCACACCTGCTGCTTCTGGTGCAGATTGTGATGCAGTATGTAGAGTCCGAAATTTAGATTGTGATACATGTAGTCCTGATCCCGAGGATCCTCCTACACCTCCTCCACCATCGAGTGGTCCATACTGTGGAGATGGAATATTAGGAAATACTACAGGTGAAGAATGTGAAAAAGGTGATCCTGCTGGTGTATCCTGTTCTTGGGCTACCTGTAGTTACTGTAAATGTCCTACCATAGAAGAGCCATTCTGTGGAGATGGAATAATAAATGCTGCTGGTGAGGAATGTGAAGTTGGAGATCCTTCAGGAACATCATGTAAATGGGATACATGTAATAAAGTAAATTGTAAGTGTATGACTCCAGGGTGTGGAGACGGAGTATTAGATGCAGGTGAACAGTGTGAGAGAGATAATCCTGAGGGTGTAACATGTACATGGGATAAATGTAATCAACTTAAATGTGAATGTATTAAACCAGGTTGTGGAGATGGCAAATTAGACGCAGGTGAACAATGTGAGAAGAACAATCCTACAGGAGCTACATGCCTCTGGGAAGAATGTGATAAATCTGAATGTACATGTGATGTAAAAGTATCCGAATACTGTGGAGATGGTAAATTACAAAACGGTGAACAATGTGAACTAGGCAACCCATCAGGTACAACCTGTACATGGGATAAATGTAGTAAAGCAACATGCATGTGCCCATCACAACCATATACACCACCACAAACCTCCATATTTGATAACTCATATATTAGAAATATTGTACTAGGTGCTACTATGCTACTACTAGGTCTTTTCTTCTATCCAACCACTAAGTTCATAGATAGTCTGTACATTACCATTGGACAAGGAGTCATAAAACTAGGTCGATATGTAACAAATAACGGAGAAATTAGAAGAACAAAAAAGAAGAAAAGTATTGAAGACAAGTTTAAGTAATATATTTTCTGTTCTTTAACCTATCAGGCATACACTGTTGATTTGACTTCTTACTCTTTAAATCATGATCATACTCATATCCCTTAGCATATCCTAATTCTTTCATTAGTTTTGTTGGTGCATTTCTAATATGCATAGGTACAGGTAAATTACCATATCTTTCGATATCCTCTTTAACCAACCCCTCTACAACATACGCAGTATTATCCTTTTGAGCATTAGATAAATATATTGCTAACTGCATAAGAAAAACTTCACTCTCTGGCATACCAATCTTTGCACAAGCCTCATATACAGCATTCGCTAAAACTACTGCATTTGGATCAGCATTTCCAATATCCTCACTAGCAAAACGCAACATTCTTCTAGCTACATAAAGAGGATCCTCTCCTGCGGCAATGATTCTTCCTACCCAGTAACAGGCAGCATCAGGATTAGAAGACCTCATTGACTTATGAACAGCTGAAATCAAATTGTAATGCTCTTCTCCACTCTTGTCATAGTAAAGAGGACTCTGTACAGTATCCTTTAAAATCTCCTCACTCACACTCTTACTATCATTAGCTAAAGCCAAAGTAGTACTCATTTCTAAAATATTTAATCCAGATCTAATATCACCATTAGCCAGAACAGCCATATGTCTTAACACCTTCTCCCCTATCTTAATCTTTGGAAATTCCTGTTTACTAACTCTTTTTAAAAGAAGAAAAATATCCTCTTCCTCGTGTTGCTTAAAAACAAAAACCTTAGTTCTAGACAACAAAGCACTAATCACAGTAAAAGAAGGATTCTCTGTAGTAGCCCCTATCAGAATAATCACACCTTTCTCAACATACGGAAGCAATGCATCTTGTTGAGCCTTATTCCATCTATGAATCTCGTCAAGAAAAAGAATAGTCTTCTTACCATACTGCTGATTACCTAAAGCAATTTTAATAATCTTTCTTAATGCATCTTTCCCACTATTAACTGCCTGCATCTTGTGAAAATCATAGTACAAATTCAAAGAAAGAATATATGCTAAAGTAGTCTTACCTGTACCTGGTGGTCCCCAAAAAATCATAGAGGGAATCTTGCCACTCTCCAAAAACTTCCTAATTGGACCATTCTCACCAACCAAATGAGATTGTCCTACAAAATCATCTAAACTCTTAGGTCTGTATTTTGATGCCAACGGCTCATAGACTGACATGCCCCATTATATCATCTCTGGTTCTTACTGTTCTGAAAAATAGCCTCTATGTGTTAAAGAAGAAAGAGGGTCATCATCCTAACGGTTAACACCCTCCGAGAGCATCATAGCAAATCTCTGAGAAAAACCATAATTTT
>JBMNPD010000010.1:0-26046 GCA_050943415.1 Candidatus Dojkabacteria bacterium | reverse complement strand
AACAACAAAAAGACGCTTGTTCATTTCTTTCTCCTCATTTATTTCTTCTTTTTCTCTGTGTATCCTAACGGAATACACCATATACCCAATATATCTATTAGATATATAATGTATTCCATTAGTAAACAGAATTAGAAAGAATAAATAACCCTACTCTATTTTCTCACACACTATTTTATCTAAATATATACAGATATAAATCATTGTATATAATTTAGAAATTTTTAATGATCTTCGAGTTCATAAGAACTCATACAAGTATCAATATCTTTTCTATGAATTCTTATGAAAAATATTTTTTATTTAAAGAGCAGGATTCTATTCTCTACCCGCTTATATTATACTATAGGGCACAGTTTCAGTCAATATCTTTCTAACTGACATTTTTTAACAATATAATTTTACTTCATCTTTTCGTCCTCAATATCTATATGATATATGGACTCATCAATAAGACTACTTAATCCTAGAAGATGTATAGTGTGTGAGGTCCATATGGAAGAAAGTGAAGAAAATGTTTGTTGGTCTTACGCAACAATCAGATAATTCTTCACTCTTCCATTGGAGAGGTTTTTAGTTCCTGCGATCAACAGGAACCGTCTCCATAACAGTTGGTGATAACTCTCCTAGGAGAGTTATCATTTGGTATCGTTGTTGTCCTTGATAGGCAACAACAAGGTGGTAAATGTTTTCATGTTGTGTTATCCCAAAAGGAACAACATCAACAAAACAGGTATGATTACCTCTACCAGTTATAGGTAATAATAGAAAAATAACAAAAGTAACCAAAAATTTTTTATTCATAATTTACTCCTTAAAAAATACAATTTTTTATTCTAACAGAACACATAATATACCTAATATATGTGTATTAGATACATAATGTGTTCCATTAGAAAAAGGAGATAAAATGAATTACTCTGCCCTCTTCCCTCACACACTATTTTATCTAAATATATACAGATATAAATCATTGTATATAATTTAGAAATTTTTAATGAACAGGATTTTTTATTATTTGTTTGCCAGTATCATACTATAGGGTGGACTTTTATGCAATATGCCTATGATATAATCTAAAAATGAAAGATTCAGAAGTATCCTTTGAAATAAGCTCTACAACATTGGGAAATCCAAACGAACAAGGAGGAATGATTGGTGCTACGAAAGGACTTCTTACAGAAGCTATCTCCAAAGAACAGTATACAAACATAGTTGTAGATAACGCTGAAAAAGCTAAAGATATTACAAGCGAGTATTTCCCAAAAGCTGATTTCGGAGTATCTGTACTAGCCTCTGCAGTACAACCCGAACAAATGAAAGACCTCATATCCTCTGTAGACTACCCATACCTTGTTAGATTCAACACAGACTTCTTTAAAGAAAAATTAACTAAATCTAAAAAAGAAGGATATACAGGTTTGGGATTAGGAATAGCTATTGCTCAAGAATATGCATATGCCCTACTCCAAACACACAACGAAAGAGAACAGAAAGAGACAACCATAAAAGCTGTACTAAATGCAACCAAAGATACTGTCAAAATTCGTACGTGTATAAAGACGGCTTCAATAGAAGATGAAATTAGGAAAATTAGAGAAGTAAATAATCAGTTAAAAGATAGTGGCAAAAACATAATATGGGCAATTGAACCAAACAGAGAAGTTGGTGATGGTACATTATCAGATTTTATGACTAGGTATGAGAATATTAAAAATGATCCACAGAACAAAAATATGCAATTTGGTATAGATTTGGATATGGGAGGATTACCTAAAGTAGAAAGCAGTAACATTCTCACAATACTTGATATTTTAGAAAGAAATGGAAAAAAATCTCTTCCATTATGTATATCACTAAGTGGTCAAGATTATACTAACGGATCTGTGAGAACACACCTTCCATTAGGTGCAGACTCAGATTTAAACAAAAAGCTTGGAGAATGGTTTAAGATTAGACAGTATCAAGGAAAAAATGTTCCTGCCTTAATAATAGAAACATCTCCTACAGGAAATATTCTTGCTGATTACGAAAAATTTCTCTCTTCTTTCAAAAAAGGCCTTAGTTAGTTATTAAGCTTTAAAAGAGCAGATCTATTATTCAACTCTACTCTATTCTCTCCAGCTATCTTAAGAATATCTCTCAACATTCTAAAAGTTTGAGAAATATTTGCAGATGTACTTTCACTCCTGTTCTTGTTCATAAAGAAAGGAATAACTTCAACCTTGTACCCTATCTTTCCAATCTCATTCAATATTTCTGAGTCAATAGCAAATCTATTAACTTTTAAAGAAGGCAATATTCTTTTAATTAATTCTTTTCTAAACAACTTAATACCACAACCAACATCATTTACATTCTTTGGTAATGAAAGAAAAATCTTGTTAACAAAAACCAAACCCAAAGAAAGAATTCTTCTACCAAAAGACATTTCTACATTAGAATCTTTATGAAATTTAGAAGGAATAGCTGCCATTACAGAATTCTTCTTCATACTCTTAAGTGCATATCCAAGAGTTCTAATTTGAATATCAGTATCAGCATCTATGAAGCCAATCACATCACCCTTTGCTTTTTTCATACCGTATCTAACAGCGTACCCTTTACCTTTGTTCTCTCTATATCCAATTACTAAAGCTTTCTTCAATCTATTCTCCTTAATATATCTCTCCAAAATATCCTTGGTATTATCAACATACCCATCGATTACGAAGATGAGTTCAAAATCAGGATTCTTCCTTGAAAGAAAGTTATACACTCTTTCAAGTTGCTCTAATACATCCTTTTCTTTTTTGTATGTTGGTATAACTAAAGATAATTTCATATATATTGAAATAAATTAAAGACAGATAACATTTAAATAGAGCTCCTAAGGGAGCAGTCTATTACTGGACAGACTGCTTGCCCTTAAGATTCTTAGCGATAGCTAAAACTATCATTCCTACTGTAAATGCAATGAATGCAATTAAGTAGAACATATCTGTATCTCCAAAACCAGTTGGTAGTGGTTTGTGTGGTTCGTATGGATTATAAGGTCCATATGGATTTCCACTAGCAAATACAGAAGTAGTATTTAAGAAGATAGTAATAACAGCTAAGATTGCTGTAAATAACTTCCTCATATAAAGGGCTATTTAATTTAAATGTGGCTAATTATACGATGAAAAGAGGAAATAGTCAATACTATAGGGTGCGAGTAGATGCCCTACTGTACTCTCTCTGCATATCTAAATATCCTGATTGGAGAGTTGAAGAATTTACACGTATACAGGATTAGATCTGCACTGTAATCTGTGATATATGCTGATTCTTCACTTTTGTATATCCTATATTTATATTCTCTTTGATTCCAGTATATTAGTATTTCATCATCTTCTTTTGTATCTGGCAAGTTGTAATATGAGACTTTGTTTCTTTTCTCTATACTCCAACTGGTATATCCAAATCTATGTGCAGCCAAAATAATGGGCAACTCCGGGCTTTCAGGTGTACCGTAATCAGACACAATCCACGTACCTTGTTTTAAACCTTCACGATAATCCTTGCTTGTAGATATTGGAGACTCTACTGAAATCTTTGGAATAATTACAAATTTACCCTCTGGGAGAGAAGTATCTAACTCAGGTATATTGCTACTTTGAATGTCTTTTTTCTGTTGAATCGCTTCTTCAGATATCGCTTTAACAATTTTCTCAGTATCTTTCTCTGTCTCATCAGGGTTAATTCTGTACCATATGTATGGCCAGACGGGAATAATAACTAATGTTAGGGAGATTGTAAGTAACAAAAAGCCAAATATCACATATACTTTGTTAATTTTCTCTAACACTTCTTTCTTTCCCATATTGTACGATATGGATTAATTAATTTTTACTCTTCAAATAGTTCTCTAAAATCATACCACTATTTATCATTTCCTGTGCATTTGCTTTGCCAATATATCTGTAGTGCCAACTTTCATAACTATACCCTGTTATGGACTCTGCTCCCTTCGGAAAAGATATTACAAAACCGTATTTCCAAGCATTATCATACAACCACTTACTTGCTTGAGTATTACCAAACAGACCACTCAGTCCATCATTAATCTCTGCAGAGCTAAAGTCTATAGCTGTACCAAGCTGATGCTGACTATGCCCTGCCCTAGCAGATATCCTGTCGGCATAATCTACTACTCCACCATTATACCCAACCCAATATTTGTATGTTGTAACCTGTTGCTGATATGAACGATATCCTGATACTATACTCAAATCTATCCCACTCGCCTTTGCATCATTAACGAGATTTCTCAAATCTTCGATGAGGATATTTCTAAGTTGATATTTTTCTCCTCTTCGTATTCCACTTAAACTAGCTGAAACCAAATCTGAAGGAATGTACCCACTCGGTAGTTGATACTCCTTGTTAACAAGAACTAAAAGGTCATTTCCGTCTCTAGTTGTTGGTTTGATATTTTCAGGGTACGACCACCATGACGTACCAATTGCAGTCGATTTTGGAATAGAAGGTGTCCTAACAGTTTTCTTTATGTATGTGTTTTCTATATCAAGATTTACAGCGCTATGTAGACCTGTTTTGTAAGACTCGACCTCATCTGCGTGTTGTTGCGTGTAAGATACCGTTTGTGGTGTTATGGCAAGTATAGTTGTTGCCAAACCTATAAACCAATTTTTTAAACTTGAAATCATAGTTGATTCTATCCTATTTTCTACTTAAATTTAAGAGTTCCCTTTTGAGGTCTGACCTAGGTGCGACCTATGTTAAGAAGTTTTTCATATGTGTAGGTATGCCCTGTCTAACAAGGTTTCCTAGACCTTTGCTCTGATGTAGACCAGAAGAGATTGTTTGTTCTGAGTAGAAGGTAGGGAGAGAAAGCTTTATAGATAGGGAGGAACTGTGAACATGAAAATTTTCTTGTGGGAGGTCAGACCTAGGTCCGACCTCAAGGTGATAACTCCAAGTGGATATAGTTTCTGTTATACAAGATTGAAATATCATTTTCTAGGTGATGAAGTATATTTTTTTTGATTTAAAATATATCTAACAAAATAAATTTAGTGGAAAAATCTATGACACTATCAAAGTCTGATCTTTTAGTTATCTCTAGCATATTTAATGCTAACTTGGCAACGTATGACAAGCGATTTAAAAAGATTGAAAAAATCCTAGAAAAAATCTCTCGAGAGGAAAACACCGAGAAGTACAAGCAAATGACTTACGATGAACTAGCAAAAAATATCGTGCAAATTACTGGAGAAGAATTCTACACCAGAGATTTCAATATTACTAAAATGTAAGCTAAAGAATTGCCATTGTAGAAACCTTGTCCCCTGCAGCTATATTCATAACTTTTACTCCAGATGTCTGTCTCCCCAATGTTGGCATATCTTTGATTTCTGCCCTGATAACCTTAGACTTCTCAGAGATTATGACAATCTCTTCATCTTCTGCTTTCAAAACTCTTGCACTAGCAACGTTTCCAGTCTTAGCCGTAACTCTAAATGTAAATATACCTGTACCACCCCTCTTTTGCACTCCGTACTCTTTCAAGAAAGACATCTTGCCGTATCCGTTCTCTGATAGAATGAGCAACTTCTGATCATCACCAATGACAACTCCCATGCCAACAACAGAATCAGTAGCTTTCTTAAACTTAATACCGGTAACTCCCCTAGTATTTCTACCCATATGTCTAACATCGCTCTCTTTAAACCTAATGGACTTTCCCTCTTTTGTAACAAGAATAATCTCGTCATCACCTGTAGTAGCCTTTACCCAAGTCAATTGATCTCCCTCATCAAGCTTAATAGCGGTTAAACCATTAGCTCTAATCTTTGCAAACTCTTTCAATTCTGTCTTTTTAACAACTCCTCTTTCTGTTGCCATCAAGAAATATTTGTAAACTCTAGTATCCTCATCTTTTGTTCCCTCTTTCTTCTGCTCAGATACTTTACCTTTTGGATCTCTTGTCAAAACAGATGTAACACTTTCATCAGGATCAAGTTGTACTAAATTCACAAGAGGTAAACCTTTAGCTATTCTGCTCAACTCTGGAATTTCAAATATTCTTAAATTGAATACTTTACCTTTGTTTGTAAACAGAAGTAGTTCATCTAAGGTATTGCAAATGAACGCATGTTCTACAAAATCTCCCTCTTTAGTGTCTCCTCCAGAAACGCCTTTTCCTCCCCTATTCTGTGCTTTGTATGTACTTGGAGCAACTCTCTTAATATATCCAGAGTTAGTTATTGTCACCAAAGTATCTTCTGAAGATACCATATCTTCCTCTGCTATCTCATTTACTTTTCCTTTAACAACCTTTGTTCTTCTTTCATCTCCGTACTTCTGCTTAATCTCTTCCAAGTCGGTATTGATAACCTCTAAAATCTTCTCCTGATTACCTAATATCTCGTTATATTCCTTAATCTTCTGCTCTAACTCCTTGTATTCGTTCTGTAATTTAAGTCTTTCTAAAGCTGCCAATCTTCTCAACTGCATATCCAAAATTGCCTGTGCCTGTACCTCTGTAAAATCAAACTTATCCATCAAGTTAGTCTTAGCAGTCTCTTGTGTCTTAGATCCTCTAATTGTTGCGATAACTTCGTCAAGTAAATCTAATGCTTTCAAAAGACCTTCTAAAATATGTGCTCTGTATCTTGATTCTGCTAAATCAAATTCAAATCTTCTAATTGTTACTGTTAATCTAAATGAAAGGAACAATTCTAAAATTCTCTTTAGTGGTAATGTCTTTGGTTCTTGGTCTACTAGTGCAATGGTATTTGCATTAAATACCTTCTGCATTTCTGTGTATTTGAATAGTTTGTTTAGTACTGCTTTAGGCTGAGCATCTCTCTTCAACACTATTGTTATCCTCATTCCTTCGATATTTGATGCATCAACAATATCTGCAATTCCTTTAATCTTCTTGTCTTTTACTAGATCAGCAATCTTAGTAATCATGTGAGATTTGTTTACTTGGTATGGAATCTCTGTTACTACAATTTGATATCTTCCCTGTTTGCCTTCAACGATAGATGCTTTTGCTCTTTGAAGAATTCTTCCTCTTCCTGTTGCATATACATTTAAAATCTCCTGCTGGTCATACACTATTCCTCCTGTTGGGAAGTCTGGAGCAGGTATTATCTCTATCAATTCTGTAGGAGTAATATCTGATTTAAATTCAGGATACAGTACTGTTTCTTCCTCTGCTATTTTCTGTCTTAATTCATCAATATCTTTTTGGTAATCAATATTGTTCGTGTCTACATAGTTTTCTAAGTAATCAGCAGGTTTTGCATTTAGTAGTTGTGGGATTTTTTCTTTAGATTCTTTCTTTTTTCTTAATTCGTTGTAAACAGCGTTACCTACCCATTTGTTACCCATTGTAATCATCTTCTGTAGTGCGTTAATGAGCTCTGTAAGGTTGTATGGAGGTATTTTTGTTGCCATACCTACTGCAATACCATCTCCTCCATTTGCTAGGACATTTGGGAAAAGTGCTGGAAGAACAGTTGGTTCTAATCTTGTTCCATCGTAGTTTGGAACAAATGTGACTGTTCCTTTGCCTAAATCCTTTAGCAATTCAGGAGTAATTTTACTCATTCTAGCCTCTGTGTATCTCATTGCTGCAGGTGGATCTCCATCTATTGATCCGAAGTTACCTTGTCCATCTACTAGTGGGTATCTTGTTGAGAAGTCTTGGGCTATCTTAACCAAGGTTGGATACACAACAGTCTCACCGTGTGGGTGATAGTTACCTGATGTATCACCAGCTATTTTTGCGCATTTTCTGTAATGTGCATTTGGAAGAAGATTAAGATCGTTCATTGCAATCAAAACTCTTCTCTGTGATGGTTTGAGTCCATCTTTTACTTCTGGTAGAGCTCTTGAAACGATTACAGACATAGAGTAATCCAAGTAGTTCGATTTCATTTCGTCTACGATAGATCTGTAGGAGATTTCTCCTGGTTTAAATGTTAGATCTGCTCCTAGATCATCTATATTCTCTTGTGTTGTTTTTATGTCTTCGTCCATATTTTTTGTTATCTAGCTTTATCAGCTAAGTCCGTAGCTAGAGCTTCTTTTTGAAAACTAATATAATCAGTTATCTTTTCCAGTTCGTCCATGCCTTTCTCAGAAACATCTTTTTCTGTTACTGGAATTTGAGCAACCTTTTCAAACATTTCTCTGTTTTTTGCATAATCTCTACTAAACACTTCTATAGCTATACTTTTGCCATCATCACCTTTTGTTGAAACAAAGACAAATTCTTCCTGCAAAGGCTTGTATCCTTTATTCGATATTCCTTCATCGGAGTCTTCCTTTGCTTGATTGCAAAAAGGTTCTAACTTATCCTTGAAGAATTCTTCTCCATTCTGTTTAAAAGTATTAGCAATTGTGTGAGTATAATAATCGCCGTGACGAAATAGTAATCTTCTCATTAGAATCGTTTCAAATGCCTCGCGGCTTACACTTTCTCTCAATTCTATATTTCCTACCGCTTCCATTTTTTAATAACTAAAAATTAAATATCTAACTGAGCTTTGTTTGCATATGTTTGAATAAATCTTCTTCTTGGAGGTACTTCGTTGCCCATAAGCATTTCGAAAACTTTCTCAGCTTCCTCCGCATCCTCTATATGTACTTGTTTTAAAACTCTAGCAGTTGGACACATAGTTGTTTCCTTTAACTGATCAGGATTCATTTCTCCTAAACCTTTAAATCTATTTGCAACAGGAACTTTACCCTCCATCTTAGCTTTCTGAACAAATGCGTCTTTCTCTTCGTCATTTATAAAGTAATATTTTTTCTTACCTATCTCAACCTTGTGTAAAGGAGGTTGTGCTACATAGACATATCCTTGCTCAATTAACGGTCTGAAGAATCTAAATAGCAAAGTTAAAACAAGTGTAGTGATATGCAAACCGTCAACATCAGCATCACTCATGATTATAATCTTGTGATATCTCAACTTAGAAATATCTAAAGTATCACCGATACCTACACCAAGTGCTGTAGTTATATCATTAAACTCGTTGTTAGAGAGAACCCTATCTACTCTGTATTTGTGAGTATTCAAGATCTTACCTCTCAAAGGTAGTATAGCCTGAGTATGCCTATCCCTACCCTGCTTTGCTGAACCACCTGCAGAATCACCCTCAACTATGAATAGTTCACACTCTGCTGGATCTTTACTTGTGCAATCAGCTAACTTACCAGGTAAGGTGGTTGTTTCTAAAGCATTCTTTCTAATAACGGCATCTCTAGCAGCCTTAGCAGCAGCCTTTGCCTTGTTAGCAAGAACAGCTTTTCCTATGATATTCTTTGCCTCCTGTGGATGCTCATCTAAGTATGTAAGGAGTTCATCTCTTACAACCCTAGATACAATACTCTTAACCTCTGGATTATTTAACTTAATCTTAGTTTGACCTTCAAATTGTGGGTCAGGTACTTTTACAGAAACAACTGCAGTAAGACCCTCTCTTACATCTTCTCCACTCAGTGTTCCGTTAATACCTTTTAACAATTCTGCTTTTTGAGCGTATGTGTTTATAGCACTAGTTATAGCAGTTCTAAAACCAATCAAGTGAGTACCACCCTCAGGATTGATAATGTTGTTAGTGTAACATCTAACATCTTCATCCATCTCATCAGAATACTGAAGGGCAACCTCTACTATGACATCACCGTCCTGCTTATTCATGTAGAAAGGTTCATCACCGATTACCTTGTTATCAATATCCAAAAATTTAACATACGACTTAATTCCATCTTCAAAGTACAAATCATATGTCTTACCCTCTCCCTTTGAATTATCAGTAACAGAAATTCGTAAACCTGCAGTTAAATATGCATGTTGTCTACATCTTTTGACAATGGTTACAAAATCAAATTCTGTAGTTGAGAAAATCTCTGGATCAGGTAGAAATGTATGCTGTGTACCACTCTCTTTAGAATCCCCTACTCTCTCTACTGCCTTTTGAGGAACACCTCTCTCATACCTTTGCTCATATATTCCTCCATCTCTTGCTACTCTAGTAACCATCCATTTAGATAGGGCGTTTGTACACTTCATACCGACACCGTGTAAACCACCAGACACCTTGTATGCTCCTTGATCAAATTTACCTCCGGCATGAAGATTAGTCATAACTGTTTCCAAACTAGAAACCTTTGTCTCAGGGTGAATATCTACAGGAATACCTCTACCGTTATCTCGTACAGTCAAAGAATCATCATCATTTAATGTAACCCAAATGTGTGAACAGTAACCAGCAATTGCTTCATCTACAGAGTTATCCAAAATTTCAGTAAAGATATGATGAAGACCGTGAGTATCTGTAGAACCAATGTACATAGCTGGCCTTTTTCTGACAGCCTCTAGACCTTTAAGAACTTGAATATTTGATGCTCCGTAACTTGAATCTTTACTCATATATTTCTTTCGTTATTTGTAAGTAATTCGAGATGCACACATCTATATTATACCATTTTTGGCTCACTATTTTAAGGCAATACATTTAGAACCATTCCCTCTAAAACCAGTCTTCTATTACAATTTGCCAATACTTTCTGTCTAGTATCATCTACTATTTTTAGTGATTCTAGAACACGCCTCGAACCACCTATACTACCATTTTTTATTTCTAAATCAAGTTTACTTCTAAAATACTGATCAAAGAAGTTAAGAAACTCTAATGCTTTCTCTTTGTTTTCAGAATATTGTTCAACCAATTCAAATCTCTCCAGAATATTCATTTCAAGAATATCACCCTCTAATTCTACTAGAGAGTCATCTTGTTTACCTTGAGAATATTTGATTCTTGCCCTAGAGCGAATAGTTGGAAGTAAATTCTTTTCGTTATCTACATAAAGAATATATACGGAGTGGCTGCTACTTTCTTCTAACAGTTTCAAAAGGGCATTTTGTGATTGAATGGTTAATTTCTCAGCATCGATTATGATGCCAACCTGCAACTCTTCTTGAAAAGGTTTGAAAAGCATTTCTTTTTGAAAATCTTTTACTTGTTCGATACCAATACTGTTTTGTTCAGCAGGATCTAAAACATGAATGTCTGGATTAGTGTTGAGATCATACTGAGTAATATCCCTATCGTAGAGTTTGGAAAGCAAAGAGTAAAGGGAGGCAAAAGCGTCTCGCCTTTTGAATTTGTCTACTAATATATATGTCATACGTTACCATTATACACTACCCTACTCTCACTTAGCTCTTGGGTTCAACCTAGGTCAGACCTCAAGTTAATATATCCATAAGTATAATGCCCCCGATAAGGGTTTATGTGCTCTAACCACAAGATATATTTGGTACATAAAAAGTGAGATTGATTGTAGATAAATCAAGTAACAAAGGTAATAGTTATATATAAGGTTAGGCCTAGGTCTAACCTCAATTATTAACTCTGATTCTGTTTAGCTACTCCGGATAATACAAAATAATCATTTCAGTTAACATATAGTAATTTAAAACAAATGAACTAAAAATCATCACAAATCCATATTGCATATAAATAAACCAAGTATTCCTAAACCTCACAAGTAGAATATCACAAACTACTGATTTTGTTGTACTTATGAGCATGTTTTTGTTAGTCTTCTCGAGGGATTTAGACTCAGGGACATGTACAGAGGTCTAGCCTAGGTTGAACCCTGCGTGAGGGGTTCCTAGTGATGTTGTCCTCTAGTGTTTTACCTGTTGCTGAAATTTTGTTTATAGGTCATACTATATAGATAAACTGTCTAACTTTTGAGCATATACGCTTAAATGGCTATTGGTACGTCTCTGCTTAAGTATTTGCAGTCACACAATTTGATTAGTGAAGATAATGCAAGGAAGGTTCTTTTGGAAAGGTCTCGTTCACAAAAAAGTGAGGAAGCTATCATTCGTGAACTTAATGCAGTTTCTGATTTAGAGATAGCTAAAGCAAAATCAGAAATTTTTGGTATCCCTTTCGTAGATATCTCGGATATGAGTATCCATGAAAGTACTATTGCTGAAGTTCCCATTGATAACTTAAATAAGTACAAGGCTGTTCCGTTTGAACGAGGTCAGGATTTTGTAAAGATTGCTATGGAAGATCCTTTTGATGTTCAAGCAACTCAAGTTTTAGGAACGAAATATCCTAAAGGTACTAAGATACAAGTATATATCACTACTGGCGAAGCTATTAGAAATATTTTGGACAGAAGAGTTGGAGATATGATGTCATCAGAGGTGAGTGATGCACTAGAAGATGCAGATGTGGAAGCTCCTGTCACGGATATCACAGAAGATCCAAATTTGTTTGGTAGTACGAATATATCTGCCGCTCCTGTTGCCAGAATTGTTAACTCCATACTGCAATATGCAGTTACCTCTAAAGCTTCTGATGTGCATATTGAACCTATGGAGAAAAGAGTACGTGTTAGATTTAGGATTAATGGTGTTATGACTGAAAGGTTAACGCTTCCGAAGAATCTAAATGCGGCTGTGGTCTCAAGGGTTAAAATTCTTTCTAATTTGAAAATTGATGAAAGAAGATTGCCTCAAGATGGTCGATTCCCTATTAAAGTTGGGAATACTAAGGTGGACTTAAGAATCTCTATAATGCCAACTATTCACGGTGAAAAGGTTGTAATGAGGTTGCTTGAATCTGAAAATCAAGATATTACCTTGGAAGGTACAGGTATTCGTGGAAATGCTTACAAGATTTTTGTTGATGCTCTTTCTGTCACAAACGGTATTGTTCTTGTTACTGGTCCTACAGGTAGTGGTAAAACTAGAACGCTAGCTTGTTCATTGATTAAGGTAAATGATCCTGCAGTAAATATCATATCTTTGGAAAATCCAGTAGAGATTAGAATTCCAGGTGTAACACAGGTACAAGTAAATCCAGATGTAGGTCTTACTTTTGCTAATGGATTGAGGGCTATTTTGCGACAAGACCCCGATATTGTAATGGTTGGAGAGATTCGAGACGAGGAAACGGCTCAGCTTGCAGTACAAGCATCTCTTACAGGTCACTTGGTACTTTCTACTCTGCATACTAACAGTGCCGCAGCTGCGATCCCTAGACTTATGGATATGGGTATTGAACCATATTTACTTGCTTCAACTATCAGAGCTGTGGCAGCACAAAGATTACCTCGTACTATTTGCAAAGAATGTATAGAAGCCTACCCTGCTACACCTGAGGTAGTGGAAAGTATTAAGGAAGTTATGAAGGGAATAGGGAATTTTGACCCTGTGACATATGTTAACAGAGTTTTAGCTTCTAGAAATATTGAAGGATCTAAAGTTAGCCCAGCAATGAAAGCTCCTGAAATAGGTCCTGATGGAAAAGAGATCATCTATCTGTATCGTGGTAAAGGTTGTGACAAATGTGGTGGTTCTGGATATGCTGGAAGAACAGGTATATTCGAAGTATTGGATGTAACAGAGAACATTAGTAGAATGATTATGGAGAATGTTACTGCAGATGATATCGAAAAAGCAGGAATGAAACAGGGAATGATTACTATGATACAAGATGGATATCTAAAGGCTTTAGAAGGTATTACTACCCTAGAAGAAGTTCTTAGGGTTTCAAAAGAATAATTTTTTGGTATAAATAAATATGGAAAATACTGCCCAAAATACAATACAGAGTACACCACAAGTTTTACCTGTGGATCAGAATACTTCGCAAGTACAGTCTATACCTACCTCAGCACCTCAAACTACTCCTGTTGCTACTCCACCTAAGGTTCCTGTTTCTCAACAGATTGAGAGCAAAGGTGTAGAAGAAAGTCAGGACGAAAGATTGGAACAACTACGTCAGAGTCTTAATGATTTGTTAAATGTTGAGAATACACCTCAACAAGAATCTGTAACCTCTCCTACTCCTCCTACAGATACAGTTGCTCCTCCTGTAGAGCAGTATTTACAAACAGTAACACCTCTTCCTGGCATACAAGATGTAAAGAATGAAGAAAAAGATATTTCTACAGTAATAGACTCAGTTATGCCAGATACTCCTCCTATTCAGTCTAAAATTAAACCAGATACACCTCTCAAAGAAGTTATACCTGATGAAGTTAAACCAAGAGCTATGACCAGAGATCCTAAATCAAATAATTTGGCAACTCCTGTTGTCTCTCCTGCTGATGATGGAAGAACAATATCAGGTATGGATGTGTCTCTAGACGATTCTAATACTGTTACTGTAGAAAGTAGACCTGCTCAGTCTTTAACAATAGATAAATTACTTTCTGAAGCGATTAAAAGAAGTGCTTCTGACTTACACATTTCAGTTGGTTACCCTCCAATACTACGAGTAGATGGAGTACTTGTTGATATGGAAGAGAAAGTTCTTACTCCTGAAGATGTTGAAGAGCTGATATTTTCTGTTTTAAGTGATGAAAAGAAAGAGTTACTTGAAGTGAACAGAGAGATAGACTTTGCATATTTGTATAATGGTGCAGTTAGTGCAAGGTTTAGAGTAAATGCATATTACTCTATGAAGAATCTTTCAGCAGCATTTAGGTTAATTCCTTCCAGAGTTAGAACAATTGAAGAGTTGATGTTACCTTCTATTTATCATCAATTAACAAAGTTGAAACAAGGATTAATTCTAGTCACAGGTCCTACAGGTCATGGTAAAAGTACAACTCTTGCTGCTATGCTTGAAGATATTAACAGAACTCGATTTTCTCATATTGTTACAATCGAAGATCCTGTTGAGTATGTCTTTGAAGGTAAGAAGGCATTGATTGACCAAAGAGAAATGAATGACGATACTCTGTCATGGAATATTGCATTAAGAAGTGCATTGCGACAAGATCCTGATGTTATTCTTGTTGGAGAGATGAGGGATTACGAAACAATAGCAGCAGCAATTACTCTAGCTGAAACGGGTCATTTAGTGTTTGCAACTTTACATACAAATAGTGCTGCACAAACAGTAGATAGGATTATAGATGTGTTTCCTGAAAATCAGCAACAACAAGTAAGAGCTCAGATTGCAAGTACTTTAGAAGCAGTTATTGCACAAAGATTGGTTCCTCTAGACAAAGGTGGAAGAAGAGCAGTATCAGAGATTATGCTTAATAATTCAGCTATAGCAAACCTAATAAGGGAAGGGAAAACACATCAAATAGATAATGTTATCAGAACAAGTTCTGATGTAGGAATGATATACCTAGAGAAAGCTTTAGTAGCTTTAGTAAGAGAAGGAGTTATCTCTGTACAGAAAGCACAAGAGTATGCTGTTCATCCTGAAGAAGTTTTAAGATTATTAAAAAGTTAAGCAATGAAAAAATTTAAATACTCAGCTAGAGATAATACAGGAAAAGTAATAGAGGGAGAGATAGAAGCAAAGGATATAGAGGCAGTATCAGATATTTTACATGATAAAGGTTTGATAACAGTTTCTATAAATGAAGGTTCAGGTTTTGATTTGGAGAAATTGAATGAGATAAATATTGGTGGAGTACCAATGAAAGATAAGGTTGTGTTTATGAGGCAAATGGCAACAATGGTTAGTTCAGGTCTTCCAATTACCAGAGCATTAGAAATTATGGTACAACAGGCGAACAATCCTAAATTCAAAAAAGTATTACAGAGTGTTTTAAAATCAGTAGAATCTGGTAAGACTTTAGCGAACTCGTTTAGAGAGCAGGACGAAGTGTTTGATAGTATAACTATTAATCTTATCGAAGCTGGAGAAGAAAGTGGTAATTTAGAAATTATTTTAGAAAAGTTAGCAACTGAGTTAGAAGAAAATCAATCTTTATCACACAAGGTAAAATCAGCTATGATTTATCCAGCTATTATTCTTGTAGTAATCATAGGTGTTATATTAATGATGATGTTTGTCTTAGTTCCCTCTATGGCTGAGATATATCAAGACTTTGATGCAGAGTTGCCTTGGGTTACAAGGTTCCTTATGGCATTAAGTACATTTTTTATAGATTATTGGTGGGCTATACTAATAGTTATAGTATCTGTAGGACTCGGATTGAGATACTATCTTGGAACAGAGTCTGGAAAAAATAATTTTGACAAGTTGGTGCTGAAACTTCCTGTTGTAGGACCTATTATTTCAAAGATTCAACTTTCACAATTTACAAGAATTCTTGCTTTGCTTTTAAGTAGTGGATTATCCATAATTAAAGCTTTAGAATTAACAGCACAAGCGCTAAGCAATTATGAGTTTAGATCTACAGTTCTTACAGCAAAAGATGAGGTAGAGAAAGGTGGAACTTTGGCACTTCCAATAGCTAGAAGTCCTCATTTTCCTCTTCTTGTTAGTAGTATGATATCTGTAGGTGAAGAAACAGGAGAGATAGATAGTGTGTTGAACAAAGTTTCAGAGTATTACAAAGAGGAAGTTGATACTGCGACTTCAAATATATCTTCTATTTTGGAACCAGTATTTTTAATTATAATGGGTTTGGCAATAGGATTTATAGCTCTGGCTGTATATATGCCTATGTTCCAGTTATCCTCTGCTATTGGATAAGTTGTTGCTTGACATATATACGAAAGTTCTGTAATTTATAACTAATTAAATTTATAACTGTCTGTATAATTTATGAAGAAGACTACATACAAAGCATTTACATTGATTGAAATGCTGATCGTCATGGGTATCCTTATCATCCTTATGGTGGTAGGTGTTAGTGCTGCTAGATTTGCTATCAATAGAGCAAATGATATTGCTCATGAGAATGCTGCTCAGCAGATATACACAGCTTTACAAGCCTACTATACCGATCATAGAAAATACCCAGACCCGCAAAATGTTCAAACATTAATAGGTGCTGTTGGTAATACTTCTGCTCCATTAAATAAGTATATGAATGAAGGAACATTTAAGGGAGGTTCTCCTGCAAGTTATGTGTATATCGTTGATGATCTCAGTCAAGGTGTCTTGGTTTGTGTTACTCTAGGTGGTATTAGTGATGAGACAGA
Source organism: Candidatus Dojkabacteria bacterium (assembly GCA_050943415.1). Classification (GTDB taxonomy): domain Bacteria; phylum Patescibacteriota; class Dojkabacteria; order SC72; family SC72; genus UBA5232. The sequence continues at coordinate 9,092 of JBMNPD010000010.1, read as the reverse complement.
ACGAGGTGTCTTCTGTGATGGTAATGCTTTCGGTAGTCCTGAATTGACCACACCTACAGCAGGATCGAACTTTACGAAGAAGGGTATTCTTGATCCTACAGTAGACCAAACAGCATATACTGCAGTCGTAGGTTACACAGATGGTACTTCTAATTGGTATGGTGATTCATCTGGTTGGACACAGCAGTAGTAACAACCTTAGTAAATTTGAACAAACCCCTCTTAAGAGGGGTTTTTCTTTTTAGTATGTGATAATATATCTTTATGTTACTACTATATTTATCAATGTTTTTCTTAGGTGCTTCATTGGGAAGTTTTTTGAATGCTACAGCGTATAGGGTTGATAACAAAAAGGAGTATAAAAATGATTTTAGAATTATGGCTGAAAGAAATTCACATTGTGAATATTGTAAGAAGGAATTAACTTGGTTGGAACTTGTACCTGTTTTAGGATATTTAATAGTTGGAGGTAGATGTAGTAAGTGTAAAAAAAGAATAAGCATCTACTACCCTATCTCTGAATTTCTATTGGGTATTGCTACTCTACTTTTCTATATTCATAACATTTCTTTTCACTTGTATATTGTTCTTCTTTTTCTTTTTGTTCTCTCCTATTATGATAATCTGTACAAAGCGATACCTAAAGATATGGTACATATCTTTTTAAGTGTGTGTTTTGTTCTCTTTTTGTTTTTTAATTTGAATTTGTTAAGTTTTGTTGTAACTGTAGTTTTGGTGTTGTTTCTTTTTGTATTATCTTCGTTGATGAAGAAGTCTTTTGGCGTGGGTGATATGTTGTTGTTAGTAGGTCTAGGTTTGGTTATGGAATACAGGAGTTTTTTGGTTATGTTTTGGTTTGGTATATTGTTGGCTTTGTTTTGTTCTATTTGTTATTCAATTTTAAGAAAGAAGAATTTAAAGGGTATGAAGATTCCAATGGTTCCTTTTTTTGCAATATCTTTTGTTGTTGGTGCTCTATATGGAATATATCTTTATGATTTACTGTTTGATTTGGTATCTATTTAGCCCACCAGAATGGTTGCTTTTCTCCATTGTTAAACCATTTACCATGTCTCATAATTTGTTCCATTGTTGGACCATCTGATCCGTAGTCTAACTGGATTTGTTGAATGATTGGAGATGTATTAGCGTCTGTACTAGTGAGTATAGCTTTGTATTGGAAGAATCTGTAGCTATCTCCTAAGTTTATGGTTTCAGTAGATACAGTTGGTGTATATTCTTCTGTTGTCAGGTTATCTATCCATATGTTTCTTCCACCGTATCCATTCTCTATTCGCATGGTTAGAAGATTGGCTTGGTCTAGGTGTGTATCTAGTGTTCTTCCTTTAATAGGGAGATATTCTTTTTGCCATTTAAATACATTTGCTTTGGTAGTAAATCCTCCTGTTGGAAAGGTTGAGGTACTCTCCCACTCTTTTACTGTTATGGCTCCTGTATCTTTGTTTACACTTGTTACTATACCTTGGGCTATGTATTCACCTGTACTATTTTGTTCTCTTACAATTATTTTTTCACCTGTGTATATATTACTTCCTTTATCTCTCATACCTTTAGTAGTTCCATCTATAGTAAAGGAGGTGTCTGTTGAATCAGATATGAGGTTAGAGTTATCTAACATAGCACCAAACTCTATCTCAATGTTGTGTGTTCGTAAACCTACTTCATATGCTTGTCTAATTTCATCAGCACTTCTTGCTATGTTAGAGATACGGACTTCATCGATGAGGCCTGTGAAAGATTCACCCTCAACAAACTTGCCAATATATAGAGGGGTAGTGGTTACAGGTGCTCCGTATGCTGTAGTATTTGAAGCTGCTAATACTCCGTTAATATATATTTTAGTTCCTGTTGAATCACTTGTAGCTACAGCATATGTCCATTTGTTAATAGGTACAGTTGAAGTAGTATTTAAGAGATTTGTAGTTCCTCTATCTAGAAAATGTAGTGTACCATCTATATTAACTCTAAATCTGTATCCTGAATTACCTCCTTTGTTTATGAAGTTACCATATCTCTCTTGTAATGATGGTTTTATCCATGCTTCTAAGGTGATAGCTGTTGGATTTAAGCTTGGAGAATCTTTTATGGTTACATATTCATCATTTAAAGCATCAAAACTTCTTGCACCTCCTATTTGTCCATCTGGTATATATGTTGAACCTATGGGTATACCGTCGTTATTATATCCTGAACTGTCTTTAATATATGGACCATTACCATCTATTTCATTTAAATGCCAGAGACCTACTGTATTAGCATCTGGTTGGTAGTTTGCATATGCACTTTCTCCTATTGTTGTAGATATATGTTCTCCAACAGTATCACTAGCTATGTATACAGGAAGAGATATTTTGTTAGAAAGATTTGTTGTTGGAAAAGTACGGTTTAGATGCGTGAATTTAGGAGAGAAGTTTCGATCTGTACTTTGAGTATATTCTGCAAATATCTCAGATTCTGATAAAGGTACATTAAAAACTTTTATCTCATCTAAAATTCCTCTAAAATAAGACGAAGCTGATGCTACATATCTTCCTAAATTTAGAACACTGTTACCTGTATAATTTGCAGTAGCAGTATCTTCTCCTACTTTTACCCCATCTCTATAAATGATTCTTTTTCTATTTGTAGCATCATATGTACAAGCCCAATGATGCCAATCTGTATCAGTATATTGTGTAGAGGTATTTAAATCATTACTACCGAAGGCACATGTAAAAGCATTGGTACTTCTAAAACCTAAATGTAAAACATTATTACTTGTATTATTGCTGCCTAAGGAAAAAGTGAATTGGTTTTCACCAATCTGATTTCTTTGAATCCATTGTGATACTGTAAAGCTACTGTTTGCTAAATTTATATTGGTATTAGCTGCAATATAATCACTTGTGCCATTGAAATTACGTCCTTTGTTAACTCTTCCATCGACTATTGTTGTACCTGTAGCTGTGCCGTTGTTTATACTTATATAATCAGCAATTGTTGAACCATTTGCTTCATCCATATTCCAATATGCAAGTAATCCAGCATTCTTTTTCTCATCAAAAGTTTGTTTTATAGATTTATATTCCTTAAATATTTCCTGAGGGGTTTTAGCCGTGTTGTATAGTTTGACCTCATCAACTTCTCCTTGAAAATACCCATATGTTCCTCCACCTATAATAAAAGGTGAATATACAGTGTTTTTAGGAGATGTAAGACCTACACGAACGAGAGAACCATTTAAATAGATATTTGGTTGTTTGTTGTTATATACAACACACAGATGGTTCCACTCTCCTGAGGGTACTGGTCCGTTATATACTGCTAATGCTGGCAAATAGCTATCATCATGTTCATATATGGAAATTCCATTTATTCCCACAGATACTCCCATCCCTGAATCTGTATTTGTACCATCTTGAGAGGGATAGAACAAATACTTTTGTCCTGATGTACCAGGATAACCAGATGTTGATTCAGTATCTATCTGATGAGTATCTGTTGTTTTAAACCAAGCAGATACTGTAAATGTATTGGATGCTCCTTTGTTTGTAGGTGGATATGAAGAAGAGAATTCTATATAATCACTGGTACCATTGAAATGTCTTCCTTTGTTTACTATTCCATTTGCTAAACTTGTACCTATTGCAGTTCCGTTATTTGTGCCTACAGAATCTGCGACTGTACTTCCACTTTCTTCGTCCATTTCCCAATGTGCTATCAGTCCTGTGTTGTTTTGTTCAAATGTTGTTTTTAATGATACGTATTCTTCGTAAATTTCTTCAGAGGTTTTGGTTGTGTTGTAGACCTTAGTTTCATCTAAAATTCCTCCAAAATAATTACTAGTACCCCAACTACTCATACCTAACTTCAGAAAACTATTTCCTACAAAGTTTGATGCAGCTGTATCTTCTGCAACCTTAACACCATCTCTGTATATAATTCTTTTTCTAGTATTAGAATCATATGTACATGCCCAATGATGCCAGTCTGTATCTGTATATTGTGTAGCTGTTGCTAAATCATTACTATAGAATCCACAGTGAAAGGTGTTATTTGTTTTGAATCCTTGGAATAAAGCATTGTTAGTAGAACCTGTACTTCCTAAAGAAAAGGTGAGTTGATTGGCACTTCCTCCTATGGTACTTCTTTTAATCCATTGTGATATTGTAAAGCTACTGTTTGCTAAGTTTATATCAGTATTAGCTGAAATATAATCACTAGATCCATTGAAATTACGTCCTTTGTTAATTTTCCCGTCTACTATTGTTGTACCTATAGCAGTACCATGATTTGTACCTACAGAATCTGCTACTGTACTACCACTTACTTCATCCATAGTCCAATATGCAACTAATCCAGTATTCTTCTTTTCAAAAATTGTTTTTAATGATGCATATTCCTCGAATATTTCTTCAGAAGTTTTGGCAACATTGTAAATTTTTACCTCATCCATAGATAGTAAAGAATATTGTAAAGAATTCATTCCAAACATTACTTCTCTACTATTTCTAATATCTCCTGATGTTCTGGACATCGAAGACATTAATACTCCATCTATGTAGAAAGAGACAATTGAATCAGACACTACCCCTACTAAATGATGCCAATTACCATCTAGACCTACTTCAGCAGGAGCACCTACCTGATTTTTAACATTACTAGCATCTCTTATGTAGAACCCAAGGGTACTTGCATCTATCCATCCTAATCCCCAACTCTCTACTATTGCTGTATTACCATATTTACCAACAATTGTTCTAAACCATGCTCCAGAATCTGTAGATTTAAACCAAGAACTAACTGTAAATGTATTGAGATTAAGACTTGTAGAATGAGGAATCGTAACATAGTCACTAGTACCATTAAAACTCCTACCTTTACCATACTTCCCATCTATTATAGTTGTTCCTGTAGCTGTTCCATCGTTTGTACCTACAGAATCAGCTACTGTGTTTCCACTACTTTCATCTAATTTCCAATATGATACTAATCCATCATTTATAGTTGTACCTACTCTACTTGATTTGTATGATAATTGTGCATCATTTGTATCTGCAGTTATGTTACTACTGTTATGTATAAATGTACTTCTCTTCTCGATTCCCTCTAAATAATCTGATTGAATTCTATTTGCATTAAGGGCTTTGTTATATATTTTTATTTCATCCATATTTCCTTTGTACAAAGCATCTCTACCCCAATTACTCCTAGCTATATAGTTGCTTGTTCTATTTACATTCGCTGGTAAAGATAAAGTACCTTCAACTAATAATTTACCATCTCTATATATTTTCCCTACTCCTGATGTATCTACTATCGCAGTATACAAATGCCATTCGTCATTAATTATTGCATCTTGAGAAATAATGTGTTTTAGTTCTGTACCATTTCCAATCATCAATCTCAAAGAATCAGTTTCTCCCAACCTATCAAACATAATGTTTGTATTAGTTTGTGCAGATTGTTCTCCAAGATCTACAAAAGTTGTATTTACAGTATAGTTAGATAGAACCTCTGCGGCTGTTATAGCTCTGTTGTAGATACGAACTGTATCTAAAGTACCGTTAAGATAATAGTTGGTACATGTAGAGCTATTCGAGTAGCAGCCAATATGCATGATATTAGGAGTAGATGTTAAAGCACCACCAAAACTTTTAGATACCTTTTCTACACCATTCAAATAAATTTTTACAATCCCATTAGATTTAGTAACTGCAATATGTTGCCACTTACCTAGTTCTATCCCTATGTTATGATATCCGAAGTTAGCATATGACCAATTGGAACTATCTGCCCAACTAATTGCATTGTTACTATCTATTTGGATAGTATATTGATTATCTTTATGTATGACATTATGGGATTTAGAACTTTTTAAATTTATCCAAAACTCAATGGATATGTCACCTGTTATATTTGCATTAGTACCATTAGTTAATCCTACACGATCATTTGATCCATCAAACATCAAAGCCCCTTGTCCTCCTTTTCTGTTATTGTATGTCCAACCACTGCCTACGACTTTATCTTGTCCACTAGTATCTGAAAAATCTGTTAGTGTTCCATTACATGTACTACCACAACTACCTCCACTACTAGCTACTGTTCCATTAGTTTCATTGAAATTCCATTGTGCTACTAAATCAGTTGTACTGTATGGTACCTCTTCCATAGATATTGTTCCTCCTACAGTAGGTTTCGCCCACAAATTGATGGTCATACCAGTAGTGAAATCTTTAAAACCTGATGGAAGAGTTACATAATCACTAGTACCATTGAAGCTTCTACCCTTACCATACTTCCCATCTATTATAGTTGTTCCTGTAGCTGTTCCATTATTACCTGTTCCTGACACATCATTAACTGTACTGCCACTCTCTTCATCCATACTCCAATATCCTACTAATCCATCTTCATTACTTTCATATAGATTAGGACTATCAAAAGATTTTAATGTACTCTTTGTAGTATTATCTTTCCATTCACTCCATGTACCATCATTAGGGTTATTACTATTACCTCCTCTAATAGTATATTTAACAGCATTAGAATTGTAATTAGATAATACTTCCGATGATGTTAATGCTCTGTTGTAGATACGAACAGAGTCTAAAGTTCCTTTAAAATTGTTACTACCTCCTCCTAATTTACCAATCTCCAAAACTCCTGTATTTGATAGGTCTCCAATACTCTCATGGGTAACAGAATTATCTAAAACTCCATCCAAGTACATATTGAGTGTATTACCTGTTCGTGTAGCTACCACATGATACCATTTGTTTTCCATAATTAATTGTTTTGAAGTAACAGATTTAGTTGTAGTACCATCAAAAAGCTCAAAAACCACCATTCCTTTATATTGATCATTTGTATTTACGATAGTTAAATCATATCCAAGACGAGGTTCAGATAGTAAATGTTTACTAAGTATCATGGGGTAAGTCATGTTTGTAGATGAATCCATTCGGAACCATGTTTCGACAGTAAAATCACCTGTTCCAAAATCACCTATACTACTATCACTTGTTGTTACATAATCATCTACACCATCAAACATTAAACCTCCACTACCCCATCTACGATTGTTATATGTCCAACCACTACTTACTACCTTGTCCTGTCCACTAGTATTTGAAAAATTAGTTAATGTTCCATTACATGCACTACCACAACTACCTCCACTACTAGCTACTGTTCCACTTGTTTCATTAAAATTCCATTGAGCTACTAAACCTGTTGTACTGTAAGGAGTCTCTCCATATCCTGTACTAACACCTGATACTGTAGAAGATATATCAACTTTAGTAAAACCAGATTGAAGATCTAATATACCAGATACATACTCACCAGAATGTGTCTTCTTTGTATATACATATGACTTATATATTTCATCAGTACTCCTAGCTATATTGGATATCCTAAGTTCATCTATACTACCTTGCATATATCTAGAAGTACATTGAGTAGTGTCACTATGACAACCAATGTGCATAATAGAAGATGTGGAGGTTAACGCTCCACCAAAAGATTTAGAAACTTTCTGTACTCCATTTAAATAAATTTTGACTACTCCATTACTCTTTGTTAGTGCAATATGTTGCCATTTACCAAACTCTATACCTATATTCTGATAACCAAAAGTATCGTAATTCCACACAGAACTATCAGCCCAAGTTATCAAACCTTGAGGATTAATAACTATAGAATATTGGTTATCCTTGTGAATTAAAGTTTGAGATAGACCATTTTTTTTCTAAATTTACCCAAAAATCTAATGTAATATCACCTACTATGTTTACTTTTGTAGAATCTTCTAAACGAATATGATTATCCACCCCGTCAAATTTAAATCCTTTGTTAATTTTACCAATAATACTATTACCTCCACCTACAATACCATCATTATTGTTGCCAGTAGAATCAGGCATAGTATACATGTTTTTGTATCTTACAATAACAACACCACTACCACCTTTATTTCCAGTTCCACCTGAAATGGCGACATTACCATTTGCCCCACCACCGCCTCCTGTATTTGGTGTACCACTACTACCTGGAAAACCAGAATTATTACCACCATTTCCACCCCCACCCAAGCCACCTGTTCCACCACCTCCATCATAATTACCACCGGCCCCACCACCTCCATAATATGTAGCTACGCCACTTATATTTGAAGTACAACCAACTCCTCCATCTCCGTTATTATTTCCTAATGCACCGCAACCACCTCCACCACCACCTTTTGTACTCCCAGCATTTCCACCAGCATATCCTTGTCCTGTTGTACCTGCTGCACCTGCATAATTAGGATGTCCACCTCCACCTCCAGAACTACCAACTGCACCTGTCGATTCTTTAGATCCACCACCCCCTCCTCCAATGGCTACAATTTCATCAAAAGAAGAATTACCTCCATTACCACCCTTTGTTCCATTAACAGTAGCACCGTCACCACCAGCTCCAACAACGACAGAGTAATCATTGGGTGTAAGAGTAACGTCAGAGTGATAAAGAACACCACCACCCCCTCCTCCACCTCCTGCATTAAATCCACCTCCACCACCACCTGCTACAACTAACACATTTGCACTAACTGGGAATATCGTAGTAAATGTTCCACTAGAGGTGAAAGTACGTACATACTCAGAACCTACCGTAGTCATAGTTCCACCTGTAGCAGAATCAGAATTTGTAGTATAAGTATCATCAAAACTCCAATATCCAACAGTATTCTCATCTATAACTGGTTTCTCTACTCCTACCAACTCTACACCTGCTACACTCTGTGCATACTCTGATGAGATATATGTACCTGTATCGAAATTTGCTTTACTGTTATGAACAATACTAGGATCTATCCTAATAGGGAATACCCTCTCATTCGAATATAACCAATCTGCATCTAGTACCAAATGTATCTCATATCTATTACCCTCCACATTCTCTATACTAAAATCTACTCCATATGTTTTGTTACCAACATTGTCTATAGCAAAACTAGGAAGAAAATGACTAACATAATTACCATACCTATCTTCAAAATAAAAAACCTCTCTACTACCATCATCAAAAGTAAACCAATCTTT
>JBMNPD010000030.1:0-5177 GCA_050943415.1 Candidatus Dojkabacteria bacterium | reverse complement strand
ACCACCAAAACCACGACCTCCTGTGATATAAGGTATGATAGAACATTCTCCTGTATTTATCTTTTTATAAACAGCTGTATCCGTCCATTCAAAAGCATCTGTAAAACCCCAACCCAACCTATTACCTAGCAAGTTCCATTCTAAAATTCTCAACATTCTCATTTCTGCACATGAAAGACCAATATCTGTTAGAATTTCTTCTCTTTTTACTTTTATCAAATCATTAATTGATCTCCAATTATGAGAATTCCCAAAACGCCCATAACACTTGAAAATATCCGAGATTCTTGTAGTTTTGTATGGTAATCTTTTTGCTTCATCAGGAAAATCTACAGGGCTAAGATTATGAATATTTGGTTTAGGTAAGTCTTCCACAGCTAACCAATAACCTCTATCTCCAAGCTTTGGAAAAGGAATAGCCCCTTGTACAATCAAATTCCAAAAATTCTCTTCTGGCATACGTGCAAATCGTTTATCATAAGAATCTTCTAATCCTTCGAAACGATACCACTTCGGATACTCTTTTTCCAAATTCTCTAAATATTTTTTTTACTCCATTGTTCTTAAGATCTTCCAAAGGACCTAATCTTAAATTAGGCATATACCTTAACTTCATTCCATATGAATCTAACTTTTTTACAACTTCAGGAGTAATTTCTTCAGGCAAAGGGTCTATATCTACTTTACCAAGGATCCCCTCCCATCCTTTAGCTTCTTTTTCTACGATGTTTTTTGGCCATGATCCATCATTCGTTTCCATTAGTGAGTTTTCGTTATGATGGAAAGCCTCGTGTTCTGGTGTTAATCTTTTGCCCCTTTCATCAAGATTTGGAGAACTTATCCCCTCACAACCAAACTCTATAGATTCCATATATGCATATTATAATAAATAAAATATGTGGGGAGTTTGTACTGAAATTATATCCAAAAGATTTTAAGTACTCAAATTTAGAAAAACCCTTTTATACAAACAAATTTTCCTACTTCCTCCTACTATACTCCCACATACCAATACTAGTAGCTACAGAAAGATTTAATGAATCAATCTCATTAGAATGAGGAATATATACACTCTCACCCTTCCCTTTCTCCATATTCTTAAAACTTTCATCTAAACCCTTACCTTCATTACCCTGTACAAAAGAAAAAGGTTCTTTAAAATTAATATCTAAAATATTCTTAGCACCATCTAACATGAAAGGATACAAATTATGCCCCTTGTAAGCCTCTGTATACCCCTTAAAACTCTCGAAATACTTAAAGTTGACTCTAAACAGTGCTCCCATCGTAGACCTAACAACCATAGGATCAAAAATATCCACTCCTGGTTTAATAATAGCTAGATCTTTAAACCCAAAACCACACATACTTCTAACAATAGTCCCTAAATTACCAACATTACTAGGATTAACTAAAACAATATGATTACCATTAGAATCTAAATTTGTCTCATACTTTTCAAAAACACCAACTACATATGTATTCTCCTTAAAAGCTATTCTCTCTATAACCCTATCATTCTCTTCAAAAGGAATATTACTTTCTTTACATATCTTTAATATCTCAGAAATACCATCACTACCATATCCATCCTTCTTAACAAAAATCTTTAAAACTTTTTCTTTTTGAAATTTCAACAAATCTAATACAGGATACGCTCCAAATGCATACGAAAAATCAAACTTCTTCTGATATCTTTTTAATCTTGGTAGATTCATACCTCTATTATACCTTACCTTCTTCCTTTTTCTCACCTAACAAATTCCACTTTTCTTCTCTCAATGTCATATATGCCTCCTCTACTTTTCTCTTTGTAAATTCAAGTTCCTTCTGATTCTCAATCTCTTTCAAATACAACTCCCTAATACTATTTAAGAAACCTAACAGTAGAGCAATATATCCAAAGAACTGAGCAAGAACTGAAAGATTAATCATATGTTCAACCTCTAGATTTAAAAATGGAATGTAGAAGATTTGTGAAAGTAAAAAGAAAGATATTGAAAATATTATCCAAAAATCAATATTCTCATACTTCCAATTCTTCCTCAAGATATACCCTATGAGAGATATTAGCAGAAATATGAACCCTATTACTGAAAGAATAATAGTCATGTACTCTTCATTAAAGTGTTGTCCAAAGACTAAGTATACAATTAGGAACGCAAAGAAAAGAAATACTATGAATATTCCAAATACTTTAGATTTCTTTCCTCCATTTTTTCCAGCATATGTTCCAAAAAAGAAACTAGCAAAAAGTAAAAGAGAAAGGAATGCTTTAGAGAGTATTGTTCTTAATGAATATATACTACCAGTAGTTGTAAAAAGATCATTAAAGTTACCAATGCTCATTAGCAAAGAAACAATATCTAAGACACCTACGCCTAAGAAACCTACACCTAAGAGGAAGTACTGAAGTGATTCTTTCTGTGTAGAGTACCTAAGTAAGGAAATTATTCCTGTAAATATTGCAAAGATTCCAGAAAGGAGCAGTATGAAGCTTCTGAAATCAGTCAACCACTTTAAGTTGCCTATGAATATTGCAAAGAGAAGAAAGGAGGCTACTGAAAGTAGTAATATTAAAAACTGTGTTTTTATGTGTTCTTTAGATAATGTTTTTTTCATTGTTTTAGTATGATAATTTAAAACATATATTTAGTAAACGATATTTCAACATTTCTCTCTGCATATGGAGCACATACAGTTACATTTCCTAAACCATCTTGAGATATGTAATATCCTGTACCGTTGATAGATCTATTCTCTGGATCAGAAGGAAGTGAAAGAACTCTTTCTTTATCGTTTTTATCTTTCGTTACAACATTGAGATTTACAAGACCAGTACAATCATACGGCCCTATTCTACATATTTCGTTACCTACAGAGAGGCATTCTGTTGATATTAGTATTTCTTTTGGTATTTCTTTGTTGTCTTTTGTATATGACTGAATGGAGGAAAGAATCATAGAGATATCTGCCTGTCTTCGAGAGTTTCTACTTTCAGAACCTTGTTTATTAGGGTTGAAAAACAGATAGACAAGGAAGCCTACTACCAAGAAAGCTGAAAGTATTACCAGGATATCAAGGAAAGAAAATTTTGTTTTTTCTTCTACTCTCTTTATTTGTAAAGGTTTCTCTAATGATTGATTAAGAGGTATTGAGACTCCTACTTGTTGTTGGATGGGCATATTCTGTTCCATGTTTAGATAAATATACAAGAGTTTTCAACATTGTGCTAGATGGGTTAGGTTTTAATAATTTAAGAACCCATAATCTGATAATTGGAAAATATAGTTTACATATTTGTTAAAAACCTTTGTACGGCGTTGTTTGTCAATATTGTAAAAAGTTATCCACACAGTCTTTTAGTTGTGGATTGATATAAAACTTGAAAAAACACTCTGATGTTATGAAACCAACAATTATCTTATTGCTAATATTTCAGATCTTTCCCTGCCTTTTAAATCACGAATAGAATACAATGTAATAGTAGAGGATACTCCTCGTTTTCTTAACTGTTTAACATAATTAAGAACTTTCTCTTTATCACCACGCATAATATCTTTCAAACACCACCCCACTCCTTTTTGCACCATATCTTCCTGATCCCAAATTAAATTTTCACAAAGAGTTAAAGCTTCATCTGTAAACTTACCACTTTCACCTATCTTTCTAACAAATACAACAACACTTGCACGACGTTTCCACATATTTTTTGATTGATTCCACTTTTTAACAAAGTGAAGTGTTTCTTTTGGATATTTTAAAAGAATATGTTGTAAAACGTCTATACAAAAATCATCTATTGTTGACCAACTAATGAAGTATTCTAAGACTTCATCAAAGAATGAAAGCCATTTTTCATTCATACAATCAAGACGATTCTCTAATACAAATGTTCCTGCAAATATTGGTTCATTAATCTTGGTCTTATACAACATCTTTGATAACTTCAAGACATCGTTACAAGACAAACTTTGGATTACTTTCTTATACTTTTTTATCACAGATGCAAAAACGGTAGTAGATAGTCCCCATGATTCATACCCATCATATTTGTGATATCTTTTATCTAACTTAATACCTTCTTCATTTTTATACCTAATGAGATTATCATGAATTTCTTTATACAGTTCATCTATATTTGTTTTTGAAGATATTTTTGTCATATTACAATTTGGCGGAGGGAGAGGGATTCGAACCCCCGATCTGGTTACCCAGATAGAGCTTTTCGAGAGCTCCCCTTTCAACCACTCAGGCATCCCTCCAAAAAGCTAAACCTTCTCTAAAGGTATATATTCTCCATATGTAATCTTATCTATCCTACCCTGTTTTCTAATATCCTTGTACATTAATTTTTCTTGTAACAAAACAAACAGAGCATCCTTATCCTCTTTAGAACAAATTAGGAATAATACTCTAGGTAAATTTAACCTAGTATCAACTATTAATGAATAATAATCAGAGGTTTCCTTTTTACAAAAATAGAAAGAATCAAGCATATACCATTCAAAAAGCTTGTCATATGACTCTATACCTCTTGCTGTAATCTTACTCTTAATTGTAATAGGTTTAGTTGTTCCTGATACATAAAGAAGAAAGAGGACAGCAATAATAGATATCATCATTAAATAATGCTTTAATATTGCCAAAAGAAGAATCAAAACAAGAGAAAGAGCTACAATCATCAAAAAGTTTTTGTTAGTAAACTTAATCTGATACCTATCAGGAGATTCCCATTCAAAAAGTTTAATATTCTGTACAACCTTTCTATCCTGAACAGGATCCTTCTCCATCTCTACATCTTTCTCAATAATCTCCTTTCTTCTCTTATTTTTCATATCCTTAATAGCCTGTTTCTTAGCCTCTTTTATCTTCTTCTCCCTATCTCTCAACTGCTTCTCACCAGATATTATGTCAAACAATTTATTTATATCTTTCTTTTTCTCTTTCATACCTTATGATACTACTAAAATTAGTATTAATACAACAATTAACAAAGGAATTCCTAAAAGAATATCTACAATATGGTAAATATGTAAAAGTAGAATAATTAGTAACCCTACTGAAATTATTAACGAAATTTTTAGTGAAGCTTTAACTGTTTGGTTGTATGTTAGTTCTTTTTTGAATACTAAAAGGAAGAAGTAAGAGATTATTGAGATTAATGTAAATGTAAT